>JAQXRH010000062.1 GCA_029218425.1 Bacteroidales bacterium
ACATACTTGGCAAAGAATCTTTGGAGACGTCTGAGGTTGGAATCCCTGTCGACAGCCGTAGGCATCGCATCAGCAAGTTTGTGGAGGCTGACAGTCTGCACCACACAGAGTGCGTGGAGCAGCAACGCCATAAGTTTTATGTGTGCCAGATTCATACTTTGTCCAAAGTGCTCTTGCATAATCGGGTGGATTTGGTTAACTTTGACCAAGTCCTTGGAATTAGTAGTTTTCATGGAGAAAAGTCGCCAAACTTTTCCTTTAAATTACTAAATTTCAGGGACTTTTGCAAATTTAATCAACTGAAAATTAAATGTTTAACAGCATAATCTCAATTTTTGTCATCTACTAAAATTATCGTACTTTTGTGGGGAATTTTCACAATCTAACATACCATCCAAACAAATCTGACATTTTCATGAAAAAATTTTTCTTGTCACTTGCAGCGGCATTGATGTGCTTATGTGCCTACGCCGATACTCTAACTGAGATGCAACAGAAGTTTGTCAACGACCGTTTCGGCATGTTCATCCATTTCAACATGCCCACGTTTGTCGACCAGGATTGGCCCGACCCCGACCAGCCCGCCGACACTTTCAATCCCCGAAAGCTCGACTGCAAACAATGGACTAAAGGCGCCAAACTCGCCGGCATGAAATTCGGTTGCCTCACCACAAAGCACCATAGCGGTTATTGCATATGGGACACTGAAACGACCGATTACAACTGCATGGATAGCGGTTTCGGGCGTGACGTCGTCAAAGAGTATTCCGACGCATTCCGTGAAGCCGGACTTGACGTGATGCTGTATTTCTCAATCCTCGACACCCATCATCGCATCCGCCCGGGATATATCAACTCCACCCACACCGAGTATATTAAGCGTCAGCTTCACGAACTCCTCACCAACTACGGCCCAATTTCAGGCATCATAATCGACGGTTGGGACGCACCATGGTCTCGCATAAGCTACGAAGAAATTCCATTTGACGACATTTACCACTACATTAAGCAATTGCAGCCCAATTGCCTCGTCATGGAATTGAACTCTGCAAAATACCCACAAGATGTGCTCTTCTATACCGACATCAAATCATTCGAACAGAATGCCGGTCAGCACATCTCTACCGACACCAATGTGCTTCCTGCCCTATCTTGCCTCCCGCTCAACGATGCTTGGTTCTGGAAATCATACTACCCCACCACCGACGTGAAATCACCTAAATGGCTTGTCGAGGAGAACATCATACCGTTTAATGAAGCCTACTGCACTTTCATCCTCAACGTAGCTCCCAACACCGACGGCCTCATCGACGACAATGCCATGAATGCCTTAGCTGAGATAGGCAAGCTGTGGAAACCGCGCGAAGGCAAGGATAAAACGCTCAGCGCTGGCAATCCCCCTATCACCGCCGAAAACATCGCAAAACGCCGTCCGGCAGAGTCATCATGGAGCGACGATGGATCCATAATGGACTATGCCAACGATGACAATTTCGGCTCGGCATGGATATCCAACCGCTGCGTGAAAGAACCATGGTACATGGTGAAGCTCGACCGCTCCACTCCGATAAACACCATCACGCTGACCGACCACAACCGCAGCTTCGACAGCTACCGCATATTCTATGACGCCGACGGTCAATGGGTAGAAATACCGGTCGAACCTCAAAGCGGCAAAGTGAAGATCCACCGTTTCGACACTGTCAACGCATCGGCAGTCAAAGTGACATTCCACCCCACTGTCGAGAAAATGACCCTCCACGAAATCGGCGTCTACAACCAGCGCTAACCATTCATCCATCATAGCAAAAGCTCCATGGCATAATCCGCCGTGGAGCTTTTTGTTATTATGTAATTGAATAATCCTTTTAGAAATCAATAGTCAGACGGACATTGAACTGGCGTCGAGTGAGGTAATTGGGCACAGCGTACTGTATGTTGTTGACATCGGTGACCCAATAGTAGGAACTTACATTGGATATGTCAAGCAAGTTAAACACATCCACCCCGAGCCATATTGACTTGAAATACTTATGCAATGAAGAACGGTTGGTCCCATCCTCGCTCAACGGTGAAAGCAACGCATAGGAAAGTCCGACATCCACACGTTTATATGCAGGCGCACGGAAATAGCCCTTATCGCGCGAACCATGTGGCGCCGTGGTAGGCAGGCCGTCGGAGAAGATGCCTCGTAGCGAGAACTTCAGCTTGGGGAACTTGGGGAAATAGTCGGTAAAGAACATTGCAAATGAATATCGCTGATCGGTAGGACGCGGCACATTGACGCCATTGAGATTTTCATTTGTCTTCATCAGCGAAAAACTGATCCAGGAATCGGTGCCGGGTACGAATTGCCCGAATAGCTTGAGGTCGAGTCCGGCAGTGTAGCCCGAAGTCTCGTTCTTTCCCGTATACACTATCTTAAGGTTGTCAATTTCGTAAGGAATGAGATTCCCGAGGTTCTTGTAATACAATTCGCCGGATAGCTTGAATGGGCGATTGAATGCGCGGAATGTGTAATCCGTACCGAATATCAAATGTATTGACCGTTGCGACTTAATTTCATCATTGAGCACGATGACGGTGTTACCCTGCCCATCGTCGATAGGCATACGGTATTCCTTATAGAATGGCGACTGATAATACATCCCCGCAGCTACACGCATCGTGAGATTATTGTTGCGTTCCGGCACAAATGCCACCGATGCACGGGGGCTGACAAGAAATTCCTTATTGAAATCCCAATAGCTAAAACGAAGTCCGCCATTGACAACAAAATAGCCCGATGCAGCATTCACGCGATAGGAGTCTTGCAAGTAGAATGACATGCGGTTCGACGACATATCGTGGCGCGATGACATATTGTAAATCATACGTATGGCATTGGGGTCGGTAGGCAACGTATAGCCGGCAGAGTCGCGCAATTCGTATTCCCTTGAGCGCTCGTGGATAGTTTCATGCTTAAAATCAAGGCCATACGACACGGTATGATGATTAATGCCCGTGACACCCTTCATGCCGAATGCCATTACCGACATCTTCAATCGGTTGCGGGCATGCTCATGGTAACGCCCCACTCCCAGTTCGCCGCCAACGGCATTTTCAGTGTTGCCCCCTCCGGTTGTGCCAGCCTGGTCGAGCCAATACTCTCCCGATATGTCGTAGCTCACGAGCTCGTTTGTCAGGTATCCCGATGCAAGGAGCGACAATGTAGTGGCATTCGACGGACGGTATGACAGATTTAATGCGCCGAAGTAGGTCTCAAATCTGTCTTTCTCTTTGCCGTCAAAATACACTTTGAATTGCTTGGCATCCTGCGACGTGCCAAAATTTGTCTGGCGGCTCGTAGGGGTGAAGTTGTAATTATTGACAGCTATATTCCCTAAAAACGACAGCTGCCATTTGCTATTTATCTTAAGGACCATATTGGTCTGATAATCGAGAAAGTTAGGGTCGTACTCCCCTTTCGTTTCCATGGAGCTCAGCAATGAAGCGTTGCGTTTGTAGCGCAATCCGTGAAGCTGCGAGAAATGCGTGGAATTTTGCCCGAGAGTTATGCTCCCTCCCATCAGGCTTGCCGATATGCTCCCCTCGAAAGCCTCCGGTTCGCGATACGTAATATCAAGCACCGACGACATCTTGTCGGCATATTCAGCCCCAAAACCGCCGGTTGAAAAGCCTATCGAACCTACCATGTCGGGATTAATAATACTCAATCCCTCTTGCTGCCCTGATGAAACGAGCTGCGGACGATACACCTCCGTGCCGTTGATATACACAGAGTTTTCATCATACGTACCGCCTCGCACCGAGTATTGCGACGACATCTCATTGTTGGAGTTGACACCGGCAAGAGTAGCAAGCATGGCCTCAACGCTTCCTCCTGTAGCATCGGGAGAGATGCGCACATTTGAGGCATCGACAGTCTGCATCTGCGACGTCTGTTTCTTGATATCTGTCACCTCGACTTCCCCTATCTCATAGGTGGCGGGAAGCATCTTGACATTGAGAGTGACATCACCAACTGCGTCAATAAGCTTGCGGCTCACCTCTTTATAGCCTATGCAGGTGAACACCACGTTGATAGTATCACGCTGCGGCACCGACAAGGAGTATGTGCCATCAAGGCCCGACGTCGCGCCAAGTGCCGTACCTGCGATACGCACGGTGACAAATTCCAAGGCATCTTCCTCATTGTCAACGATTTTCCCATGTATCTTCACCTGGGCATAACCGACTAAGCTACATGCCACTATCGCAGTTAAAAATATGTAGAATTTTCGTAAGTACATTCCTAAAAATTGATATATGCTTTTTCAGCTTTTGCTGAATTGGCTATATGAAAATTATTCTAAAAATTTAACGATAAAAAGTCGTTAAAATTATATCTATAAGTGATAAAATGAGTAATTTTGCGATATGGAAGACCAAATTAAGCTGTCGTTGCCACATCTTGCTGGCAATGAAAACAAATATGTAAAGGACGCCATCGACTCGACATGGATAACTCCTCTCGGGCCCTACGTCAATCGTTTTGAGAAGCTCCTCGACGAATACCTATCAGTAGAAAATGTAGTGGCAGTTAGCGCCGGCACTGCTGCAATCCATCTCGCACTCGCCATTTTAGGCGTAGGCAAGGGTGATGAAGTTATATGCCAGTCAATGACATTTGCGGCATCGGCCAATCCGATTGTCTACCTTGGCGCCGACCCTGTTTACGTAGACAGCGAACCCGACACTTGGAATATGGACCCCGCTTTATTGCGCACTGCCATTAATGAACGCATCAAAACTACGAAACGTAAGCCGAAAGCTATTGTCGTGGTCCACCTCTACGGTATGCCTGCAAAAATGGATGAGATCATGGCTATTGCCCATGAATACGACATCCCCGTAGTAGAGGACGCCGCCGAAGCC
Source organism: Bacteroidales bacterium (assembly GCA_029218425.1). Taxonomy (GTDB): domain Bacteria; phylum Bacteroidota; class Bacteroidia; order Bacteroidales; family Muribaculaceae; genus JAGBWK01. The sequence goes on from JAQXRH010000062.1 coordinate 4,918, forward strand.
ATTGGCTCGGAATACAACGGTCGCAAATGCGGCACTATTGGCCGATTCGGCATCCTCAGCTTCAACGGCAACAAGATGATAACCACATCGGGGGGTGGCGCCATAATCTGCCCTGACAAAGAGAGCGCTCAGCGTGCCCTTTTCCTTGCTACGCAAGCCCGCGAAAATCGCCCGTACTACTACCACGAGACCATCGGCTACAATTATCGCTTGAGCAACGTTAGCGCCGCTATAGGTTGCGCTCAGATGGAAGAGCTAAAATGGCGTGTCGACCGTCGCCGCGCCATTCACGGCATTTACGCCGAAGCGCTGCACGACAATCCGGTCGTTGCTATCCACTCCAATCCCGGCGACGAGTTCAACTCCAACTATTGGCTCTCCACTATATTGCTCGACGATGCATCACCCATATCAGCCGATGAATTGCGTCAGAAAATGGCAGAGCACAACATTGAGACGCGACTGCTTTGGCGCCCTATGCACATGCAACCCATCTATAGCAATGCTCCGGTTTACACAAATGGCGTTTCCGAGCGGCTTTTCAGCCGTGGTCTATGCCTGCCGAGTTCCACAACCCTTTCCGACCAACAGATACATCGTGTAGCACAACTCATCAACGACTACACCAAATAAATTCAATGCCACCGACGCTCATTGCATTTGACCTCGACGACACGCTCTACAAGGAGCGCGATTTCGTCGCATCAGGCTATCGTGCCGTAGCACGTGCACTTGCCGATGCCGACGACGCTTTCTACTACGATGAAATGGTCCACGTGATGATTAATGCTCCTGTAAATCCTTTTGACTCGCTTGCCGAATACCTGGTCAACAGGTCGATACAGCAATCTATCAGCCACGACTTCGACATCCCCTGGATGGTGGCAACCTACCGCAACCATTTCCCCGACATTAAAGCCGACGATGCCTTAGCTATCTTAACGAACCTTATAGCCAAAGGCTATCGCATCGGCATCATTACCGATGGCCGAGCCGTGACACAGTCCAACAAGATAAAGGCACTCGGCCTCGACCGGCTCATCGCCCCCGAAAACATCTCCATATCTGAAATTGTCGGCGGAGAAAAATACACACCTATCCCCTTTCAACGCATGATGAAGCTCAATGCCGACATCAAGCGGTTCATCTATGTCGGCGACAACCCGATGAAAGATTTCCATTGGCCCAACCGCCTCGGATGGACAACCGTACAGCTCAACGACGATGGCCGGAATGTCCACTCTCAACAAGTCTCACTTCCCTCCGACGACTATAGTCCCCGACACCACATTTCCGCCCTCAACGAGCTATTTCCATTATTATCCACCCTCTCTTAGCCCATTCTCCTACTCATGCTATCACTTGTACAGATAGCGTTTTATTGATTGCTTGGGGGTCTTCTCAAACGGCTCTTGGCGCAATTCTATGGCAGCTACTTTTGAATAGCCGGGCAAATTGCGATTGAGCGTAGTAAGATTGTAATCCATAAGCTTGTCGACCTTCTCTTTTGTCAATTGTGCCCGTTTGGTAGCTTCTTCATCGGGATAAACTATGGCTACTAATTTGCCAGAGCGTTCCACAACTATACTTTCAGCCACAAATGGCAGATGGTTGAGCTTATTTTCGATTTCCTCGGGATAAATATTCTGCCCGCTCGGACCGAGTATCATGCTCTTGTCCCTCCCTTTGATGAAGAGATAGCCGTCATTATCCAAGATACAGATGTCGCCTGTGTTCATCCACCCATCCTTAAATACCGCCTCGGTAGCATCCTCGTTTTTATAATACCCTTTCATCACATTGTCCCCCTTCACCCAAAGCACGCCAGGCACTGTGGCCGGATCTGCCGAATCTATTCTCGCTTCCATTCGGTCAACAACCAGCCCGCACGAACCTTGTTTCTGCTTATCCCAGAAACAATAACTGATCAGGGGCGCACATTCCGTCATACCATAGCCTACGGTGTAGGGGAACTTTATGCGCAATAGGAACTGCTCTACCGCAGGAGCCAAAGCCGCACCTCCTACGACGAGTTGGTGCAGATTGCCGCCAAAAGCCTCTATCATCTTCGCCCGCACCTTTTTATATATCAAATCGTTCACTCCGGGTATTGCCATTAATAGCCGCATTAATGGCTTGTGCAACGTCGGGAATATTTTGTTAACAACAATTTTCTCTATTACCAAGGGCACTGTTACCACCAGTTTCGGCTTAATTCGGGCAAAGGCATCAAGCAGTATTTTGGGCGAGGGTACTCTGCCGAGGAAGGTGATATGGCAACCTTTCAGCAATGGGAATATCAACTCAACCAACAAACCGAACATGTGGGCCAAAGGCAACATCGACACCATGCCATCTCCGGGCACAAAAAAGGTGATATTGTCAGTAGCATAGCGCGCATTGCTCCACAAGTTACCGTAACTTATCATAACACCTTTCGACATTCCCGTCGAGCCCGACGTGTAATTGATTAGCGCAAGGTCATCTTTAGCATCGTCATAGTAAAACCTATCAAAATTGTCGGCATTTACGCCATCGACAAATTCCTCAGCCACAAGTTTATCTAAGTCGTCGTATGCGCTTTTCACCGACTCACTGCGCGACTTGCGCAATCGTCCAGTCTCTATATCATAGAACCCTTCCACATTGGGCATCTGCGATATGTCAAGCGTCTTCCATATCGCATCGTCAACAAAAAGCATACGAGCATCGGAATGGGTCACCAAATGATGTATACTATCGAAACGAAACTCGTTAAGGATAGGCACAGTGACCGCGCCATAAGTCAATGCCGAAAGAAACGAAATAGCCCAATGGGCTGAATTTTTCGCACATAATGCAATTTTATCTCCACGATTTATACCGGCACGCTTGTACATGACGTGCATCCGTGCTATTTGACGTGATAGTTCAGCGTATGTAATCGCCTCGCCATTGAGATCGGAAAGCGCATTCACATTCTGATTACGGCGTAACGACGCCGCAATATCCATCACCAAAGATTGAGTCATAAGTAAGTATAATCTATTAGTTTAACAAGTTGTGTTGCCAAAGCGGCTGATCCACCTACGCAACACTATAATAGCAATCCAAGCGCCTGCAACAACTCCGGCTACATCGGCCACAAAATCAATCCAATCGGCCGAACGACCAAGACCGGTGAGCATCTGCGCTATCTCTACCGCCCCGCCAAATAATATTGTGGCAAATACAATGATAACGACAGCCTTACTCGAAGGCATAGTGAAGCTACAACGACTACGGCGCGCCTTATCTATACTTGCAACAAAAGCAAGTCCGCCAAACATCACGGCATGAATCAGCTTGTCCAGGCCGGGAAAATTAATAGTGTCGTCGGGCAACGGACGCGGCACGATTGTCAAATACAATATAGCCATCACAACCAAAGCGGTAGACACCCACCGCTTTGGCCATATTTTCAATATGTAGGCTATGACGTTCATTACCCTTCACGTTCCACTAATTTCCCTCTTCAGTATCTGCCTGTACAAGCGCCTCGGCGAGAATGGCATTAAGCTCGTCATCCTCAAAGTCGCGGCCAACGATTGTTCCATCGGGCGCGAAAAGTATGATACACGGTATGCCAAGTATGCCATAGAGGTCGGTAGGGACGGCCTGCGCATTGACAATTTGTTTCCACGGCAATTTCAACTGCTCTATCTTAGCAAGCGAATTATCAGGCTCATCCCATACTGCTACGCCCAGCACCTCAAGCCCTTTAGAGGCATACTTAGCATAGATCTCCTTGATATGAGGCATCTTGCGCATGCATGGCCCACACCAGCTTGCCCAGAAGTCGACCAAGGTGTATTTCCCTTTGCCCACATAGTCGCTCAATTTTTGTGTCTCGCCATTGTATGTCACCTCAAAGTCGGTAAACATCTTCCCGGCGGCAGTGGCATCCTGACGTTCAAACACATTGAGTATTTTCTGCACACGGGTATATCCTTTAAGCGACGGCGTCTTTTCGAGAGCGGCAACAAGCTCATCGCGCTCCATATTGTAGGCTTTTTGCACGAAAAGGTAATACCCTATTGGGTTGTCAATATTGGCATTCATCACACTATCATTCAGCGCAAGATATTCGTTGTACACAGCTTCGCGTCCCGATTCATCATCTTGCGGCAATTCGGCAAACCGATTTTCAAGAGCTGCAATTTTGCTTCCAAAATCGCTGAGTTGAGCATTGAGCGGAGTGCCTACAGCATCGCCATCTTTCACCGTAATATCGCCCTTTTCAAGAATAAACATATCCAGACGGTTGCCATCAGTGACAAGACGCACGAACACCGGGGCTTCAATCTTGCCCTCAAATATTGCCTGCCCATTTGCCACTATCGTAGAATCCATCTTATCTGATGTGTCATAATTGAGCATATATACCAATGCTCCCTCCTCCATTTGGGGGTTTTCGGCAATAACCTTATAGTTGTTTGGCTCGGCTTTTGCAGTGCAAGCCATGAGCGCCATAGCAGCTAATGATACAAATACTATTCTTTTCATCTCTATAATTCTAATTTTTTAGTTTTGACTATTTCTTTTTAGCATCTATTTCTTTAAGCAATTCTTCTACTGCACGGTGCAATTGTGCGTCCTCACCTTTTACTATATCTTCGGGCGCATTCACCACTTTTACATCGGGCTCCAGTTGCGCATTTTCAAGATATTGTCCATTCGACATTTTATACCCTACTACCGGGATGCCGAAATAGAGGCTCGGATCCTGCAACGTCACCCAATTGACCGATGTCATCGTCCCTGGCACCGGCATTCCTACCAAGCGTCCTATGCCTCGGTTTTTATACACCCACGGCGTACCATGAGCATTGGAATAACACGGCTCGGCTATCAGCATGATGGTAGGTTTGTTGTATCGACGCGACGGCATGTCGCATATAGCATCGCCTCTTACCTCCTGCGTCAGATACTTCTCGCCAGAAAGCAATATCTCAATATCTTCGTGCATGCGGCCTCCGCCATTCCACCTTATATCTATCACTGCTCCTTCACATTCATTATACTTGCCAAGCAGATCGGAATACATCGGGCGGAAGCTATCATCGCTCATCGATGCTATATGCACATAGCCGAGTCGGCCGTTCGACCAGCGCTTCACATCTTCAGCACGCTGTTTCACCCATCGGCGATAGAGCAACTCATTTTCATCTCCCACGCTTATCGGCTTCACCACCTCTTCAAAGGTAGCACCAGTCGCAGGATCCGACACTTCTACAAGTGTTTTCTTGCCGGCCAAATTATTGAGCGCCGTAGTCGCATCAATATCATCACCAAGCTCTTCACCATTTATCTTCGTGATTATCATGCCATTGCGCATGCGTGTGGATGCATTGTCAAATGGGCCGCCAACTATTATCTCGGCTACTTTCAGCCCCTTACCTGCATATTCCATGTCGTAGAGCAAGCCCAAACGCGATGTCCTATCTGTTATGGCGTTCGCATCTGTGCCACGGAAACCCGAACCGGTATGCGACACGTTGAGCTCTCCGAGCAATTCAGAAAGCATGGTTGCGAAGTCATAATTATTGTTGATATGTGGCAAGAACTTGCGGTAAGCCTTTGTCATGGCTTCCCAATCTATGCCATGCATATTCTTGTTGTAGAACATTTCACGTTCCGACAGATACACTTCGTCAAACATTGCCTCGCGTTCGGCGGCATGGTCAAGCGTCATTGTCGCAGAAGCAGTGATAGCTGTAGATTTGTCGGAGCCTACGTCAATCTTGCGCATCTTGCTGCCTGCTATAAAGAGCGTCTTGCCATCTGCTGAAGGTCGCAATGACGCTCCTCCGGCATCGATACGTACTGCTACCGACGGGACTGGGTCGCGCAATTCCATTTTCCAAAGGTCGTAACCCTTCTCCACGCTCATCAAGAAATATAGGTTCTCGCCATCATTGTCCACCCATGCACCTGCAAGGTCGGCCGAGAATGGGGTAAGTCGTTCCACCCTATCTTCAATGCCGTCAAGTTCCACGATGATAGGTTCTACACTATCCTCGTCATCGCTCTCGGCGTCTTTCTTGTCGTCAGATTTCTTATCTTTCTTATCTCCGTCCTTCTTTGAACCCTTATCCGTTGACTCGCTTTTCTTCTCTTTCTTGGCTTTTTTATCGGCCTCTTTGCGCAATTCCAGGTCCTCTTTATTGAGGTTGAATTTATCGTATGCGTCGCGGTTGAGGAACACTATCATGGCATCGCTCTGCGATCCCCACGAAGCATGGTTGCGCATACCGTATTTCTCTGTCATGAACACTATGGCATTACCACCCATTGCCCATTGCGGATCATTATCTGTATATCCCGATCGGGTGAGGTGGGTCAATTCTCCCGTCTCGACATTGATAATAGCGATATCGGTGTAAGGGCTATGGTTGTTGTCATCTACTTCAAGGGCTATCCAACGGCTGTCGGGCGACCACTTGTAGTCAAAGCCACCATCGCGGTATTTATAGGTCGACCCGTCGGTAAGCTGTTTCACTTTCTTGCTCTTGATATCCATCACCATCAGTTTGTTCCTATCCTGGATGAATGCGAGCTTCTTGCCGTTGGGCGAATATTGAGGCACCGTGCGCTCTATCTCATCGGCTGCAATAACAGGTTGCTCATCGATGAGTGTGGCATTGGAGAAGTTAGGGTCGTCTTCACGCGCTATTTTGGCCGAGTAGATATTGTAATGACCGTCGCGCAACGATGTGTACACTATCTCGCGGCCTTTGGGATGCCACATCGGATACTCCTCGGCGGCAGCCGTATTGGTAATCTGTTTCACCGACGAATGTTCCACCGAGCCCACAAAAATTTCGCCACGTGCTGCAAATGCCACCTGCTTGCCGTCATACGACAGAGAGCCACTGCGTCCCGTTACCTTCATGCGCTCCAATTCGGGTGTCTCCTCTATGTTCACATTTACGGCCACCTTCTGCGGTTTACCACCATCACGGAGCGTATATATCTCGCCGTCGTAGCTGAAAGCAAGCGTCCCATCTGCCGCCTGCGAGAGGTATCGCACCGGGTGAGTCTTGAATTTCGTCACCTGCTGAGCCTTCGACATATCGCCGACCGGAGCTTTCCACACATTGAACGTGCCCCCATTGCGCTCCGACAGGAAATACACCGTAGTGCCGTCGGCTGAGAGCACCGGATTGCGGTCCTCGCCAGCACGGTCGGTAAGGTTGGTATGCTTCCCCGTAGCGGCATCGTAGCGCCATATGTCGTGCGTCACCGACGATGTGTGGTGCTTGCGCCATTGATTTTCCATACCTTTCACATCCTGATAGAGGAACGAGCCGTCATTGCCGATGAAAGCAAGCGATTGTGCAGGCGTACCAAGCACCTGGCGAGGCTTGCCCCCTTTTACGCTTACGGCATAGAGTTGTGTCATGCGCGACGTGGGGAACATCGCACTTGTCGCCGGTGCCTGCACCGCCGCCGAATAATACACCTCCTTGCCATCGGCCGAATATGCTTCTATATTTTCAGTAGCCGAATTTGTGGTAAGACGCACCGGTGTGCCCCCGGTGGCATCCATGACGTACACATCTATATTGCCATGACGGTCGGAATTAAACGCTATTCTCTTATCGTCGGGCGACCATTTCGGCCCCGTCTCATAGCTGTCGGAGGTCGTCAGCCGCGTCGCCTCTCCGCCTCCCACAGGCACCGTGAAGATATCCCCCTTGTAGGTGAACGCTATCTGCTTGCCATCATGGGATATTTCCACATTGCGAAGCCATAGGGGCGTTGTCGCCGTTGCGCCTACTGCCATCGCAGCCATCGCACATAATATCGCTTTTCGTTTCATATCTTAGCTATTTGGTATTTAATCTACGGGTATTGTGTATATTATTGCAAATTTAGTGAAAATATTAATTTAAATTTACATTATACATAAATATTTTATTATACATAAATATTTTGATATGTCACCGAGATTATATATCTTTACCCATCGATTCACGACTTCACTTCTTTATAATGTACTGACACATGGATACTGATATCGTTAATTTTTTTACTGACATTATCGAGCAGTCAGGCAGTTATGATATAGCCAAAGCCGAGTTTCAGCGTATTATCGCCGACGACGACGACCTCCACGCTCAATATCGCGATTGGTGCGAGGCTAACGGCTATTCCGAACGTGACGGCTTCGATGAGTTCATAAATGAGCGTATCGACTCTCATGACTCTGTTTGGGATTCCCTCAACGACTTCGACGAATGAACGTAACCAACACATCACAACCGCCTGTTGCAGCTCAAGCGACCAATCATCTACGCATGCCAGCCGAGTGGGAACACTTCGGCGCCGTTCTCATTGCATGGCCACATGCCGACTCCGACTGGGCTTATATGCTCGACGATGTGACTCATTGCTATTGCGACATCGCCCGTGCAATACTCGACAGCGGCGCACTACTTATCGTGGTAGCCCCCGATATTTCCATCCCAAAAGCGTTCCTTAATGGCTTCGACGTATCGCGCATCATCTTCTGCCAAGTAGCCACCAACGACACCTGGGCACGCGACTTCGGCCCCATTACCGTAGTCGACTCTGATGGAAACATTCGCCTTACCGACTTCTGCTTCAACGGTTGGGGCCTTAAGTTCCCCGCATGCCTTGACAACCTTATCAATTCCAAACTGTCAAAAGCGAAAGTACTTGACGCGCCATTAGACAACCACCTCGGGTTCGTTCTCGAAGGCGGCTCTATCGAAAGCGACGGAGCCGGCACCATCCTCACAACTTCCGAATGTCTCCTCTCCCCCAACCGCAACGGCGACCTCTCCCGCTCCGACATCGAAAACTATCTCCACCATGCCCTCGGAGCCGACCGCATTTTGTGGATCGACCACGGCTACTTAGCCGGCGACGACACCGACTCCCATATCGACACACTCGCACGCCTTGCCCCTAACGACACCATCATTTATGTCAAGTGCGACAACCCTGCCGATGAGCACTACCCCGCTTTGTCGGCCATGGAGCATGACATAATGGCCCTACGCACCCGCCAAGGCAACCCCTACAACCTCGTGGCACTGCCAATGCCAGACCCTATCTACGATGAAAACGGGCAACGCCTGCCAGCAACCTACGCCAATTTCCTCATTACCGATAATACAATACTGCTTCCCGTCTACGGACAAGCCGCCAACGACCGACTCGCCGAACAAATACTCAAAATTGTATTTGCCGACCGACGCATCATCACCGTTGACTGCCGGCCCCTCATTCGTCAGCACGGCTCGCTCCACTGCGTGACCATGCAGTTGCCTAAAGAAATCCTTCCGATATGAAAACTCCCGACATACTTCGCACCGGCATCATCCAGCAACACAATAGTAGCGACATCGCCGACAACCGACGCCGCATAATGGACAAAATACGCGCTTTGGCTGCCGATGGCGCTCAACTAATCGTCAACCAAGAGCTACACGATTCGCTCTACTTCTGCCAAACGGAAAATGTCAACGAATGCGACCTCGCACTCCCTATCGACCACTGCGACATCATGGCTTACGGCAAGCTCGCCGGAGAGCTCGGGGTAGTAATCGTAACATCTATCTTCGAACGCCGCGCTCCCGGCCTCTACCACAACACCGCCATAGTATTTGACGCCGACGGTAGCGTGGCCGGCAAATACCGCAAAATGCACATCCCCGACGACCCTGCTTACTACGAAAAATTCTACTTCACACCAGGCGACATCGGGTTCAAACCTATCGACACCGCCGTCGGTCGGCTCGGCGTTCTCGTTTGCTGGGACCAATGGTATCCCGAAGCTGCCCGTATCATGGCTTTGTCGGGTGCTCAATTGCTCATCTACCCCACTGCTATTGGCTACGAAAGCTCCGACGCCCCGGAAGAACAGACACGCCAACGCGAAGCTTGGATCACCGTGCAACGCGGACACGCCGTTGCCAACGGACTTCCCGTCGTAGCCGTCAACCGTGTTGGTCACGAGCCCGACCCTTCACGCGCCACCAACGGCATTACTTTCTGGGGCAATAGCTTTGTAGCCGGACCTCAAGGCGAATTCATATTCCAAGCGCCAACCGACAACGAATGTACCGCCATCATCGACATCGACATGCACCGCTGCGAGCAAGTGCGCCGCTGGTGGCCTTTCCTACGCGACCGACGCATCGACGCCTACTCCCCCATCCTCCGCCGCTTCAACGACTAATCCCCAAAGGGTCAGATGCAAAAGATGGTTTCAATGTTAAAATGTCGCAGGCGTTTGCCACAACCATACGCCAATACGAGCAGCAAAGCCGCGTTTCTATGGGCTCCCATTCTATCTCCATATCGGAGACATGACATTGTGGTTAACCCTGGGATTCAGCCTATGGTAAGTAATTGATTGCATGCGGTTTAACCTCCGAGATGCGTTTTGTGATTCATGTACAGTTATGCCGGATTACATCGCGTGCCACTTGCGACAGACACGCATTGATTATATAAATGCAGATCTATCCATTTTTCCCGCCAAAATTATCGGCATAAAAATAAGCGAGTTGACTCAGAATTTAAATCAACTCGCCTTTATATTACTTGGATTTGCGTCCGCTTTATTATTTTACTTCAGTGCTATTTTTGCTACTGCGTGCGCTCCGTTGGAAAGAGTGGCCGACACTATGTAGATGCCTGACGGCATCTCTGAGAGATTGTAGCAGTCACGCGCTATCGTCTGTCCAGCTATCGTACATACCTCTACTGCCGAGACAGTCTGGCCGTCAGCAGGGACTACACGCAGCTGCTTTCCTTCGAGCCATATCGCCGCAGATGTTTCCGCAGCCTCCATGGCATCGATACCGCCCACTTCGCCAATTGCTATAGTATTGGCATAAAGTGCATAATTGCCGAGAGGCGTAGACTTGGAGCTGGAACCGGTCTCAACTATCACCATATATATACCATCCTCAAGCGAACTTCCAGGGCGATAAGCGCCTGAGACAGATACCGGTTCCCCCGTCACAAACCTCATTCCGCTCTTCATCGTCACAATCTCCCCTTTCGTATTGGTGAGCTGACGCACTCGTATATAGAGAGTGGTTGACACAGTCTGGCGCGCTATGGCCTCAAGTGCGAAATTCACTCTGTCGGTTTTCGCTATCCTGTCAGGGAAATCAAACGCTGTAACATCGGCAACGATTTTGTCAGACGGAGCTATCTTAATCGAGAGCGGCTCGTCGAGCGACACCATGGGCGTATGCGAGTTGTCGTCGTTTACCTGCACGAAATCAAGAGTATACAAGCCGGGGTCGTGCGGTAGCTGTCGCGCAAAGACTACAGATACAGCCTTGTCGCTGCTAAATGCGGTTTCCGACATGACAAAAGGCGTGACGAGTCCTGTTTCTGTATTAGTGAGACGCGCCAGTATTTTAGCATTGCCGTTCACGCCTGCATTGCGGAACACCCCGGAGACATAAAGAGTCTCACCTTGCGTGGGTTCCTCCGGCGCATTTTCCGAACTGCTGTTGATCTGCCATGAGGGCGTGCCGACAAGGCGCACAACCGGACCGTCAGGAGCCGGACGCACATTGACCTCGGCCTGAGCAAACCCGTTGAGTGCGAAGGGATATTCCGTGTCATTGGCCTTGACAAGCACATCCAGACGATAACGGCCTGCAGGAGCTTCGGCACTTACAGGAAAGGTGACATCGACCGACTCGACACTCTGGCTATAGATGCTGACACTGACATTGGCATCGAAAACCTCCGACGGGTCGTCGAGCGATGTCAAACGTATGGTGATTGACGATATATTATAGTCGCCGGTAAGACTCTCCATCAAGAACGCCACGCGTCCGTAACCTCCGGCATACAGGTCGCCGTCGGTTTCTATCGCTGAATGGAGCACAACATCGGGATACGGAAGATGCTTCTCGCCGAGAATTATTTTGCCATTCTTTACCGACGCACGATTGCGCGACGGAAGCCCGCTCGGATGACGGAGCACTGTCCAGCGGTCACCATCCGTGGCCTTGTAGACAAGACACATATCATAGTCATCGCCGTCGGCCACACCATCGACCGTCGACGCCACATTGCGCAGCGTCACTAACGCCGAACCCGAATGTCCGTTTTTAAACCCGTCAATCGACAATGCGTCGCCACCGAGTGTAGCCACGACCTCTCCGTCTTTTACCAACGCACCCTCGATGCGTCCGCTGAACGGCTCTACATCGATATTGCCGGCATAGCACATCATCGTGTATGTGTTCCCAAACGGCCCGTCAATGCTCAGACGCGACTCGCCGTATATGGCGTGGTCGCGCGTCGAACCGTCAACTGCCGGTCGTATGCCTGTCACCATATCCTGGCTCAGATTATAACCGCCGGCTCCGCCGCCCTCGCCGAGCGACGACGGGTCAAGATGGTTGATGCGGAAATATCCGTTGGAACTGCCGTACCAACCCCAGTTGACATGCACGAAATCGAGCGAATCATATCCGTCAAGCACGAAAGCATGGCCGCCGGAGCCTCTGTCGCTCGAACCGCCGTAAAACACCGGACGCCCCTGGTCGAGCTCACTCTTTATCAGCGACATCCACTCCGATGTGGAATAATAGTTACGCATGTGCCCGCGCACCCCGGCATCATAGCCGAAATAGTTGCGCAGAGCGTATGGCACGAGCATGTCGTAAGCACCGCTGGCACTCGCCTCATATTGCATCTCTACAGCCACGCCAAACTGTGCGGCGAGCGTCGAGTAAGCCTCTGTCTGCTGCGCGCTGACCGACTGCGGCACAGCCGCCGGCATCAGTTCCCATAGATATTCCGTATTGCCGAAATCTGCCGTAAGCGTATTCTTCGACATCGGGTCGGTATAGGTTTTTGAACCTGTTCCCTTGGCGGGATAAGTATGATAGCGCATGATCTGCGTAGCCGCACAGGCCACGCAACCGGTATAGAACCGTGTGTTGCCCGATGCCACCGGCGTGAGCGCATTAAACGGAGTGCCCTGCCCCCAGGCGATATCGCCGAGCAACGGAGCGACTACCACTGACGGCTGACCCTCCATCACACTGCCGGCATCGGCGTTATCTGCAGGCAATGCCTCGAATGCAGCCGAGTAGAGTCCCAGAAGCCCTGCAAGCCCTTCCGGTGCCGAGGTCATATCTATGCCGCCGGAATAACTGTATGCAAGGATTTCGCCGAAGCGGTCGTCGCCCGACACTATCACAAAGCCGCCTCCTTCATTATTGTAAATGTAATACGGTCTCACAGCTTCGGAAGATGCCATCTCGGTGCCCGGTGCTTTCTTAAGGCGTGGCATCTCAGTGGTCCGGCCTGACAGGAAACCGGAGGCTATTGCCTCGGCCTGCGACGGCGTGACCGTTTTCGCACCGGCAAGCGGTGCGAGGCCGAGAGCCGCTATCAGATATATCAGTCTTTTCATATTCGCTTTGATTTTATAAGTAACTGTTCAAAACCATTTTAAGCAGTTATTTAATAAACTGTTTAAATTTATATGATACGGACTTTGAGATGGATTGTCAAATTGATTTTTGTTTATGATGAGGGAGCGTAGCCGTAGCTATGTGACCGAAGAATAAACAAAAAGACACCGACAAGACTCTTAAAGGCAAAGTGATATAGATTTTAAACAGTTTCTAAAACAGCAGAGACTCCGCCTTAATGTAAAATCATACAGGAGGAGTCTCTGCAATAAATTCTATCAGAGTGCTATCTTGGCAACAACGCTACCGGCCTTGGCAATCACAATGCCCGATGCCTTCACATCAATGACATTGACTCCTGCCGATACATCTGCTGAAGCGATACGACGTCCTGAAAGGTCATAGACCTCGACCACGGCATCGGCATCGCAGACAACCTCAATCATTCCGCCGCCAATTGACTTGACTGCAATATTGTCAGCGGCGCCGACTGCCACATTTTCCACGCCTGAAAATCCGGCAATCAGCTTCTCTTCGCTGGGTGCCGAATAAACAGTGCTCAGACTTCCGCCCAACGCTGTCCGCGCTGCGGCAGTGACAGTGATATAATATGCGGCATTGTCATCCGCCTCGATGCTTCCGCTGAACTCAGTAGCCTCAACATCGTCGTTAAGATAATTGAAGGTGCTGACAAATCCGGCGGGCTTGACCTGGCTGACAGTGATGTCATCAAAGAAAAATCTTACCGAAGTGTTACCGTTAACGTCATAAATCTTGACTTTTGACTCGGCGGTGCCACCCTCGAGCGTTACTGTATATTCTCCAAATCCGTTGACATCAAGATAAATCACCTTCTCTCCCGACATATTGTCCTCAGCATCGACAAGCGCCAGACCGATTGAACCGGTGGTGATGAAAGATCCAGCTGTTGTGGCGGCAGCAGTGAGCACTACTGTCACCTTGCCGTTGTCAGCCGAGAGATCAAGCGCAGGGGTTATAAGATATGCCTCATCTCCTGAATACGGTGTAAGACCGATACCTCCGCTGATATAGCACATGTTCTTTCCGGTCCATCCGGGTTCGCCGAGCATTTCGAGATGACGGTCGTAGGCATATTCATAATTACCGACTGTTCCGGAAGTGAAGCAGTTGAACGACTCCGAGAGCAGATCGGCGCTACCGGCCTCGGCAAGAGTCTTGCGGCATACGACATTGATGAGATAGCTTTCAGCATCGGGCACTGCATCCCATCGTGCGGTATAGCTTCCGCCGTCACCTGTGGCAACAGCGACTTCGGGAGTGGCAAGAGAAGCAATTGCCTTTACCACTTCAATCTCTTCAGAATTACCTGATACAGCTGCGTCATTGGCCGCACGCACCACATAATAATATGTGACCGCCGGGTCGAGACCTTCCACTTTGTATGACACACTTTTGGCATAAGATGAAGTCGGTGTAACCTCTTTGCTGTCGACAAACATCACCTTGTTGCCTTCGCCATCATAGCTGTATACATCAAGATAATATTTTGTGGCACCCGACACTGTTTCCCATTTGGCCGTGAATGATGAGCCATTGGCATCTGAAGGCAGATATGCGGTAGGAACGCCCAAAAATTCGGGGCTCTGCTCAATCTTCACACTCTTTAAAAACATACCGTCGGCCACAAGATAGGGACTGATCTGGGCATAGTTTGAATAAGAGGATGATGATGTCGGGGTAATGATGTACTCAACAGTGGTCCAGTCGCCGGTATAGATCTCGTAATAATATGTATTTGAGTAACCCCATTTTAGTTGCGCGATACCCATATTTGTATTCCTAAGCTTCACTTCCATCGTGACCTTTATAGCTCCGTTGGTAGTGGATACACCTGTGATATACGGCGTACGTATATATGCTCCGTCAGCTATATAAAGCGACCCGCCTGCCTGTCCTATGCCGGCAGCCGACGATACGCTCCATCCGGTATAGCCTAGCCCGGTACTGCTTGTAAAGTCTGACGTATATTTCAACATCTGGGGAGAGTCTTCGGAGCCTGCCGTGCATTTCTCCGAAAAGTCAACATCAACAAGTACTGTCGGCTCGGCAGCGGCGAAGCTGGTAGCGAGCACAATGGCCGAGGCCATTGTAAAAGTGCGTAGATTTTTTTTCATTAGAATTTTGTATTAATAATAACTGGTTTTCTTAGCTGTCTGATTGTCGCACGAGGGTTTACCTGATGCACACCTCCTTTTATCGAAAATGCAAAATAATACATTCTTTATCACTTACACAAATCATTTTGCACAAATGGCAACAAAAAAACGTAAAATTATGCAAAAATATACAGCCGCACCCCTGCCGACCAACATTTAGCTACCTACCGACATCGGTACAGCATGGTCTGCACCAGCCCTCTCGTGGCAAGGTAGAGAATGAAGGCGAGCCATAGGGCATGGTTGGCAAGCAGTGGATAAAGAATTACATAGGTGGCAAAAAAGATTACCATTGCTGTCGCCATAGCCACGAGCATTCGGCGCGATCGGGTCTCCCCGATGTATACGCCATCCCACACGAAAGCACCCACCCCGGCCACGGGTATAGCTATGGCCCAACCTATATAGTCGCCGGCCGTTGCTATGACTGTCGCATCCGAACTCAGCAAGGCCAGTATCTCGTTGCCACACATCGCATAAACTGCCGTAAATAGCAACGCCACCACTCCCCCTATGACAAACAATCTGCGTATCATAGCTCGCTTGGCTCGCGGCTTACGCGCTCCGGTAAGCTTGCCCACCAATGCCTCGCCTGCAAAGGCAAAGCCATCCATCATATAGGAAAACAGTATAAATAGCTGCATAAGCAACGCATTGACTGCCAATATGATATCCCCCTGACGCGCTCCAGCTCGTGTAAACCACACCGTCACAGCCACAAGGCACAACGTGCGGAGAAATATGTCGACGTTGACCGAAAAAAATCGCCGGATACTCTTTCCGTCCAATAACTGCCGAAGCCGTCCTATATGCGGGTGATATCGGCGCAACATTAAGCATCCCACCGCAAAACCCGTCCACTGCGCTATCAATGTGCCGGCGGCTACGCCTTCAATACCCAACCGCGCAACATACACGAGCAATAAACTCGAACCAATATTCACTACATTGATTATCAGCGACATCCACATTGTCAGCCTGCTATTCTGTACTCCTATCATCCAGCCATTGAGCACATATAGGCCCATCGTCGCCGGAGCCCCATAAATAAGCACATCGAAATAGCGGGTGGCAAGGGCCGAGGTGACTTCATCTCCTCCGAAGAAATGCAACATAGCTCGGCTTATCGGCGACTGCAACGCTATGAGCAGCAATCCTATCAGCATCGCCACTGCCATCGCACGATATAGCCAAGCATCGCGCTGACCACGGTCGCCTGCGCCATACGCCTGCGCCGTCATCCCCGATGTGCCCATCCGCAGAAAAGCGAATACCCAATATATCATCGAAAACATAGTGCCGCCAAGCGCTATCGCTGCCATAAAGGCCGGGCTCCCCATATGCCCTACGATTGCCATATCTACAAGCCCTAATAGCGGCGTGGTAATATTTGCCACTATCGATGGCACGGCTATCGCCAATATGTCGCGGTCTATGCGTCGCATCTTATGAATGTATTTATCGTATTGTATATACAACATCCGCATCCTAATGATGGCTACACCACCGGGATGCGGATGCGTTTCATTATGCCAATATTATTATTTTTTCTTAACCATCGTCGACCCTTTGTAGAGGAAGGCTATAATGGCCGCGTAAGCTACAAGTCCGAGTATCTGCTTATCCAAGCCCATGCCATCGCCTGGCATCGGCACTCCGCACATGATTGAGATTGCCGCAAACACGCCAAACAATGCGCCACCGGCTATAAAGCCCGACGCAATTAGCGTGCCGCGATCGTTGCGCGCCTTACTTATCTCCGGATCCTTCGACGAACGTTTCACGAAATAACTTATCGCTCCGCCCACAAGCATGGGCACGTTGAGTGGCAGTGGTATGAACATGCCCAAGCAGAATGCCAATGCCGGCACTCCCAGCCAGTTCAGCAGTAATGCCAACACCGCCCCTACTATATACAGTATCCACGGCGTGTCGCCTCCCATCATCAACGGTTCGATCACATTAGCCATGGCATTGGCCTGCGGAGCCACAAGTGCGTTTTCCCCAGAAAAGCCGTACACCTTATTCAGCACGAGTATCACACCTCCAACGGTAGCCGCTGCCACCAATGTGCCAAGAAATTTCCACGACTCCTGCTTCCGAGGCGTGGACCCGAGCCAATAACCCACCTTAAGGTCTGTCACAAAACCGCCGGCCATCGATAGCGCCGTGCACACAACTCCGCCTATCACCATCGACGCCACAATCCCTTTCGTGCCGCTAAGTCCGATACCCACGAAGATTGCCGATGCTATGATAAGCGTCATCAACGTCATTCCCGACACCGGATTCGACCCTACGATCGCTATCGCATTTGCCGCAACTGTCGTAAACAGGAATGCTATCAATGTCACTACTATCCATGCCACAAAGGCCTGCCACAGCGAGTTGATAACACCGAAATAAAAGAATACTAACACTGCCAAAAGTGCTATCCCAATGAAGAAAACCACATGCTTCATGGAGATATCAAGCTGCCATCGTATTGGCCGCTCTGTCTTCTCGCCTCCTTTAAATTCACGTCCTGCAAGTCCCACCGCCTGGCGGATGATTGGCCATGACTTAACTATACCGATGATTCCTGCCATTGCTATGCCACCGATTCCTATCATACGCGCCGTGCTGGAGAATATCTCTTCAGGCGCCATCAGCTGCATCTGCGCTGTGCCGTATGTGCCAAGCAATGGTATGATTACCCACCACACGAACACCGATCCGGCAAAAATCACAAACGCATATTTCAAGCCCACTATATAGCCAAGACCAAGCACAGCGGCCCCGGTGTTGCACGAGAATACAAGCTTGAATTTGGCCGCAAGCGCTTGCCCCCATCCGTAAGCCGTTGTGGTCACTGTCTCTGCCCAGCATCCGAACGTCGCCACAAGGTAGTCGTAGACACCGCCCACAAGCGACGCAATGACAAGCACTTTTGCCTGACCGTTGCCTGCACCCGACTGACCCGATGCAAGCACCTGCGTAGTTGCGGTAGCCTCGGGGAAGGGATATTTGCCATGCATATCCTTTACAAAATATTTGCGGAACGGTATGAAAAACAATATGCCGAGCACGCCTCCAAAGAGCGAACTGAGGAATATCTGGAAGAAATTGACCGTAATCTCTGGATACTTGGCTTGAAGGATATAGAGCGCCGGAAGTGTGAAAATCGCCCCGGCCACTATCACACCTGAGCATGCGCCTATTGATTGTATGATGACATTCTGCCCAAGTGCGTTCTTCTTCCTCAACGCACCCGACAATCCCACTGCTATGATGGCGATGGGAATAGCTGCCTCAAACACCTGTCCTACTTTCAATCCTAAATACGCAGCTGCCGCCGAGAAGACAACGGCAAGCACCAATCCCAATGTCACGGAATATGGTGTCACCTCTTGATATTGACGCGCCGGATGCATCATCGGACGATATTCCTCATCCTTGCCAAGCTCGGTGAAGGCATTCTCTGGGAGCGCCGTCGGATCGGCATCAAATGAGCCGACACCTTCAGCCGCAGTGTCGACAACGGACGCCGTTGCCTTAAAATCCTTGCGGGGTATGCTTGTTGGCATCACCCCCTTGTCGTCGGTTTGTTTCATCTTTTCAGATTTATTGCAAGTTTATATGTGATAAATTCGTCATGAATGTCGTCATCTTATTTGCTGCGGCGATGCCGGGGCTGGTGCCGGGGCAGGAGCTGGCGTTGCCGATGCAACTGCCGGACGGGATAGAATGTCAAATGTCTCTACCACTATCTCCGTTACACGACGAGTGATAGCATTGCGGTCCTGCCATTGACGCGTACGCAATTTACCCTCTATGTATAGCTTGGTACCACGGTCGATATATCGCTCTGCAGTCTCTGCCGCAGCGTCCCACATCACAATCTCATGCCACTCTGTCCGTTGAGGTATCTCACGCCCGTCGGGCAAACGTCGTGCCGGCTCATTGGTAGCCAACGAAAATGACGCAATAGGCCGGTTATCTACATACCGTATCTCCGGTTTCCGCCCCACGTTTCCTACCAATATTACCTTATTTACTGACATACAAAAGTTTATAACAAATGTTCACGTTGATAATTGACATCTACATTATTGCATATCAACTACCTTCAAGCGCCCATTCCCGGCGCCCATATCTCGTTTCAAGCTACAAATATAACACATTCATTTCAAAACCGCAACAGTTTGCCAAAAGCCCGACGAAATCTGAATTACCATGCCATAAATCGTCGGGCGCTGTAAATCGTCGTCCTATTCAGATTATGTTTGTTTAACAACAACATCAAGAACTGGGTCATCTCAGGAATATCAATTATGTATAATTGAAGGGGTTGCAAAACTTCATATTGTATGGACGCACCCCTATCTTTCAACAACAAACTAAAAATTTAGTGTTAAAAATTGTAAATCCACCTGCAAACTAAAATCTTAGTTGTATATTTGCCACAGAAACTAAAATCTTAGTTAGAAAAAGCAAACGTAAAATAAAAAACAAAGAGATGAGCACCATACCGAAACTTACAGAAAAAGAGGAAGAGGTGATGACGTTCTTCTGGCAAAACGGCAGACTCGCTATCCGCGACGTTGTAGCACTCTATCCCGAACCCCAGCCCCATTTCAATACCGTGAGCACATACGTGCATATACTCGAGAAAAAAGGATATCTGACAAGAGAGAAAGTCGGAAATTCGCTGGCCTACTCTCCGGCCATAGATATCGAGGATTACCGGAAGTCGACGATGAAAGGTGTGATCCGCAGGTTTTTCGACAACTCATATATGAAAATCGTGTCATCGTTTATCAAAGACGAAGATATCTCAGTCGACGAACTGAAAGAACTTATCAAGATTGTAGAGAAGACCAAAGAAAAAAAATAATCGATATGGGAGCATTAACAGCATATTCGATGTCGGTAGCCATAATTCTGGTGCTTGAGTACATAGTGTACAAGAGCCTGCTGGCCAACGCGACATTCTACCGCTTCAACCGCGTGGTGCTCCTGTCATGCTACGCTATAGCGCTTCTTGCCATACCGGCAGCCGACTTCGTGACGGGGCTGTTTCAGTCATCAGGCACTGCCGTGACGGGAGGCGTGACTTTGGGAGCAGTTTCGGCCGTCGCACTCGACGCTCCGGAGGAAAA
Organism: Bacteroidales bacterium; assembly: GCA_029218425.1. GTDB lineage: Bacteria > Bacteroidota > Bacteroidia > Bacteroidales > Muribaculaceae > JAGBWK01. Next base: position 25,708 of record JAQXRH010000062.1, read on the forward strand.
CGAAACCGTCATCTGGCACGCCATACCTCTTATATATATCGCGGGCATGGCGATAGTCGCAGCACTGACAGTATATTCCTACGCCCGAATGTTCCGCATAATACGCCGGGGCGAGAAGCGTGAAATTGACGGCGCCACAATAGTCATAGCCGAGACTACGGTGTCGCCCTTCAGCTGGGGACGTTATCTCGTGGTGTCGCCGGCCGATGCCGACAACAGCCTCATAATAGAGCACGAGCTGTCACACATACGCAACCGACACAGCATCGACCTGATTTTCGCGCAGATGTTCATTATATTCAACTGGTTCAACCCTGTGGCGTATCTCATGCGCCGCGAGCTGAGTGCCGTGCATGAATATGACGTTGACCGACGCATATTGAATTCGGGCATCAAAGCCTCTGATTACCAGATATTATTAATAAGAAAGACTGTCGGCCCGGGGTTCCAGTCCATAGCCAACAGTCTGAATCATAGTCAACTTAAAAACCGTTTAACCATGATGATGAAATCAAAATCAAGTAGAGTGCGCCACCTTTGTGCAGCCGCACTGCTGCCCGCAGCCATGCTCGCGGTAGCGATGACAGACTTTCCGACCGTAGCGTCGACAATCAAGAATGTCGCAGCCGTAAGCTACGACAAAGTTAGTGAAAATTACACTACCGCGCAAGAGGATGCCTCATTCCCCTCCCGATCAGCGGTCAATGAGGATGCCGACAAAAAGTCCGAGCCGCGCAAAGCCGTTGAAACAATGGCTCAATATCCCGGAGGCGAACGTGCGATGCTCCAGGCGCTGATGGACGAGCTCAAGTATCCCGAAAAACTGGCCGAAAATGATATCAAGGGAAAAGTGATAGTTTCATTTACCGTGACGAAAGAGGGCACTATCGACAACATCAAGATTGTACGGTCGGCCGGCAACAATGCTCTCGACGCCGAAGCCGTGCGCGCCATCAAAGATGGTCTCACGGAGAAATGGACTCCCGGCACTGTCGGAGGAGAAGCCGTCGACTGCCACTACACCCTCCCTGTGACGTTCAGCACTAAGAAAGAAGCATCAAGCGAGACTACAGCCAAAAAATCCGAGCCACGCAAAGCCGTCGAAACATTGCCCCAATATCCCGGAGGCGAAGTTGCGATGTTCCAGGCGCTGATGGACGAGATCAAGTATCCCGAAAATATGGCTGAGAAAGATATCAAGGGAAAAGTGATAGTTTCATTTACCGTGACGAAAGAAGGCACTATCGACGACATCAATATTATGCAGTCAGCCGGCAATGAAGCCCTCGACGCTGAAGCAGTGCGTGCCATCAAAGATGGTCTCACGGAGAAATGGACACCCGGCACTGTCGGAGGCGAAGCCGTCAACTACCGGTACACCCTTCCGGTGATGTTCAGAACTAAAAAATAATGATGTGGATTTGACATCCTTACTCAATAATTTTTCATACTAAATAACATCATCATGCGTGCTTGCGACAAGCACGCATGACGCATTAATATGCAGGTCGCCGTAGAGGGGGCATTTTACCGAGTTCTTCAACATCTTGGTAAAGAAGTTCACCTCACTTTTTGCGACGGAATATTGACTGAATAATATGGGCTATTGCGCCGTCGCCGGTCACGTTGCAGGCGGTGCCGAAAGAGTCCATCGTTATGTAGAGCGCTATCATAAGCGACTGCTTTTCGGCATCAAAACCGAGGATAGAACCCAGCAGTCCGAGCGATGCCATGATAGCGCCGCCAGGCACTCCGGGAGCCGCCACGATGGTGATGCCGAGCATCATGATAAACCCGGCAAACATTTCTGTCGTCCAGGGCATCCCTTCCATTATCATCACAGCCAGAGCACACGCCACAATCTTCATCGCGCTTCCCGACATGTGGATCGTGGCGCACAGTGGCACGACAAATCCTGCAATGTCTTCTTTTACTCCGGTTTTGACGGTATGACGCAACGTGACCGGTATGGTGGCGGCCGACGACTGCGTTCCCAATGCCGTGAAATATGCCGGCATCATGGTGAGCAGCATGCGCAACGGGTTGCGACGTGATACCATTCCTGCCACTGCATACTGGAAGAGCAACAGAATGATATGCATCGCAAAAATCACACCAATAATACCGGCGAACGCGCCAAGCACCGACGAAACCTCCCCTTCAATCGTCATTTTCATGAAGATGCCTAATATATACAACGGCAAGAGCGGGATGATGGCTTTCACAATGACGTACTGCACACAGTCGCGAAACTCATCAAACCCTCGGCGGAGCGCCCCGGCCGACAGGCGAGCCATGCATATCCCTATGACAAAAGCAAACACCAATGCGGTCATCACACTCATCAGCGGCGGCATCGCAACGGTGAAATAGGGCGTCAGCTCGGCAGAAACCGACTGGTCAAGCACATGCTGCTGCCCAACAAGCGACGGGAACACCCACTCTCCCACCCCGAATGCGAATAATCCCGACATCGAGGTGAATATATATGCCACAATTACTGTCACCGCCAACATCAGCCCGGCAGACCGGCCTATTTGAGCAATAGCCGGAGCAACAAACCCGACAATGATAAGCGGTATCATAAAGCCGAGAAACTGCGCAAATATGGCGTTGAATGTCACAAAGATACGCGCCACCCAATGGGGCATGAAAAGCCCGCAGCCTATACCGAGGGCTATGGCCGCGACAATCAGAAACAGCAGGTTGGTCCTTAGCTTGCGTAGCATATTTATTGCATTGTTTTACTTATGGCAAATTAAGTTTTATATACTCCCACGCCCGCTTTTCTCCAGCTCCAATTACTTGGAGAGAACGGCACGGAAGCGTGCAAGGAATTCGTCGGCTTGCGCACGTGTCAAGCATAGTGGCGGCAGTAGACGTATTGTGTTGGTCCCGGATGCTCCGGTAAACACATGCTGCTCGAAGATGAGCTGCTTGCGAAGCTCTTTCACCGGTTGCTCCATTTCGATACCTATCATAAGTCCGCGGCCGCGCACTTCCTTGATACCAGGTATCTCCTGCAATCGGGCAAGCAGATATGCCCCGACTTCGGCGGCATTGTCCACAAGGTGCTCCTCTTTCATCACTTCAAGTACGGCGATGGCTGCAGCACATGCCAGATGGTTGCCACCAAATGTGGTGCCCAACTGCCCATATACCGGTGTAAACTTGGGCGATATAAGTACGCCGCCCATCGGAAATCCGTTAGCTATCCCTTTGGCCACGGTGATGATATCGGGACGTATGTCGGCCCACTGATGGGCGAAGAACCGGCCTGAACGTCCGTAGCCCGACTGTATTTCGTCGAGGATAAGGACCACCCCGGTCTCTTCCGTGAGGATGCGGAGGTCGCGTAGGAATTTATCGTCAGGGATACGTACGCCCCCCACGCCCTGTATCCCTTCGATGATGACGGCGGCAACATCACCTTTGGCTATCTCAGCTTTCACCGCGTCCAAATCGTTAAGCGCTACGAAGGCGACGTGTCCGTTAGCATTGATCGGAGCAACGATTTTGGGATTGTCGGTAGCCTCTACTGCTGCCGATGTGCGGCCGTGGAATGCCTTGCCGAAAGCTATGACGCGCTTGCGCCCGGTGGCAAACGATGCGAGCTTCAACGCATTTTCGTTGGCCTCGGCTCCCGAGTTGATAAGGAATAATTGATAGTCGTCGTAGCCCGATGCTTTACCCAACAGGTCGGCAAGTCGATGCTGTAGCGAATTTTGCACCGAATTGGAGTAGAACACCAATTTTGAAGCCTGCTCGGCAAGGGCCTTCAGATAGTGGGGATGTGAGTGCCCGATCGATATGACGGCATGACCGCCATATAGGTCAAGATATTCCTGTCCGTCAGCATCGTAGGTGTGACATCCTTTACCTTTCACTATTTCCACATCATAGAGGGGATATACGTCAAATAATTTCATAGTCTTTCTTAATGTTATCTTTAATTAGCGTCAAGATTAATGCATAAACGCGACAAACCACGCCATTGCACTTGCAAAGTTAAAGCAATAACTTCAATTCCTAAAACTTTATGCCAAACTTTTGCAAAATTTCCCATCACAACGCCAACACCGCACCTGCGACTAAAAATGCAAAAGCGCGCAGTATTTCCACATTATATACACGCGCAGCGAGACGTCGTGCTATTTATCGTAACGTCTCGCTGCGTATATCAAAGGCTCGTTGTGCCTGCCTGTCTCTTATGCTATCGTATTATAAGCTTACTGTCACTCCAATCGACGGGCAAAATGCGTGCACCGAATAGTCGGCCTCAAATTTCTGCTCTCCAAGAATGAAATCCTTGTAGGTGCAGCTACGATCATCTGCGCCAAGACCTGCTACATATAGGAATCCCAGGTCGATTGAAAGGAAGCTGGTGGGACGGAACGAGAACCCTACCGACGGCTCTATTTTCGTCATCCCAGGGGTCTCGGGATTGTAATGCTCCTTGTCGATAGGTGCAGTGTCGACCATCAAACCGGCGCGAAGGTCGAAGCGCTGCGTCAGACTATACTGCGCTCCGAGATGGAATGTCCACGAGTTATGGTATTTCTTTGGGATATACTGATTGAACCCCGAGAGGTCGGGGTTGAGAAATACTATATCCAATTGGTCGTAGGCTTTCCACTGGGTAAATTGGGTGTCGAATGCAAGCACCAACTGCGGGATGGGACGATAGCTGACTCCCACGTTGTAGACGGCAGCACAAGGCATCTCGGCAGAAAATTCGGCTTTATTGATAAGCCCCAATCTCGGCTCAAGGAGGCTCTCTATTTCGCGGGACGCATAGCTCACTGTAGCCTCGCCTGCTTTCACTCGCATCATCATCTCCTGACGGAAGTTGGCACCAACGGTCCATCGCTCGTCAATATCGTACATCACGCCCACATTTACTCCGACACGAGGGTGCGCATTGCCTTTGAGGTTAACACTCGCCGGCACCGTACTCCCTATCGAGGGGGAACCGGGTGCCATAGCTTGCACCATAGCATCAAATCCTTGTGGCGACACGAGCCCTTTATTGAGATCCACGGTGCCCCACGTCACCATCAATCCGGCTCCGACACTGAAGTTGGGCAGTATCCGCCATGCCACGGTGGGCTGAATGGTGAATGTCTTAAGGTTTACCGATTGGTTTAGACAGGCGCCCGGCCAATTGTCGGTCCAATTGATTGACGATCCGTAGGGGGTGTAAAACGATATACCCGCCTTGAGGTTGTCGTAGATCGAAAAACCTACGTTGAAACTCATCGGCGTGGCGGCCTTATTGTCGGTCTCGTAGCTGGCCCCGCTACTTTTCATTGTCGCTTTGACTGTTGCGAAAATTGGCGACACGCTGCCCGAAAACTCAAACTGTTTATCCAACCATCCCATTCCGGCCGGGTTGAAAATCTGGCTTTCGGCTCCGAGGTGAAGTGCCGTTCCGGTATGACCCATACCATTCTGTTTGGCACTTAATGTGTTAACTTGGTATCCCTCAGCATATAGTGCCACCGGACTTACCGCTGTGATGATTGCTGCAAATAATATTTTCTTCATATAAAACACTTTTTAGCGTCTCTCCGATTTATTGGTATTATAAATGAATCTTTATTAATAATTATTGAAACAAATCAGTAAAATTAGACAAATTTTCCGACAAAGATAACAATTCCAACGCAATCTGCCAACTTTACCAACATCAAAATGCATACATTCTGCATTCCAAATCGTCCACAAATCGTCCCAAATCGCCATAATCGCATCCAAATCTCCACCAAAACAGCACCCCAATCAGCCTCTAAGTCGCTTTCCAATTTGCGTCATAAGTAGCCGTCGAGAGCCTCCGGCTTTATGCCGTCACTATCCCCGTCCCACGTCCGACACCATAGCGGAGGGTGGTGTCAAACCCACTACCCAATGCTGGAGACCACCCCGAGACCCCGGCGCCAATTACCCATGTCGGAAACACGTCAACCATCCACTGGCAAGGCTCAGTGTCGCCCCGTGGCCCCGACGCCATTTACCCATGTCGGAAACATGGCTTTGTGGTTAACCCCAAGCTTCAGCCTGGGGTAGGCAGCCGACTTCCACCAATTTAGCCTCGGAGAGGCGTCTTGTGGAAGTTAGGCAGCACCCACCTCCCTTAGATAAATGCGAAACCCGACGACTCTCACGAGCCACCGGATTCCTAACCTATGATTCACTTTGTTGCTTCTAATACCTGCATCAAATCTGCCATTTTGCCGATTTGTGATTTCTTCCTTCACACAATTCACCAAGTATTCACACAGCATTACTATGCGGTTTTGACTCACCATTGGCAAGCCAATATCGTAAAGAATACGAGGGTGGTATTGCGTTGAGTTAAGGCGCAACAATTACACTATCGCTCAAGTCGATAAGTAATAATGAAAATGGGAATTATACCTAAAATAATAGTGATAATATTATATGCCCAATAATAGGCGGTCAGACATAAGTAATTCGGAGGCATTACAAACACAAAATTAGATATTATTTTTGATTTCACAACATTATTTTCAAAAATATGCACATTTTTTTCAAATATCATTCAAAAATAACAATTACAAACCACATATAATCTTCCAAAATGAACTCCGCGGATTACCGAAGCACCGATTGCCCACCGAAGCACAAGCAACACAGAAGAGACCGGCAGATGCGACATAGAAGAGACCAGCATTAGTGATAGCATAAGTCTGTACGGACTTGGCAAACCCTTATTTTTCCAAAATGTCAATGTTCTCTTTTCCTACAAAATTACACTGACATTAAATGAATTTTGCGCCAAAATCATACACTCGCATTTGCATTTCTACACTGCACGCTCGGTAAGAAATCTCACGCAAACGCGGCGGCTACGAAATTGAACTCTCCAACGGCACAGAACTCAAACTTACCGAAGACGCCAAACCTTTCACCGAGCAACGCAACGGCCAACGCGGCAACAACCCCCGCAGATAACCCCATCACACACAGCACATAGCACACCAAGCACACAGCACACATCATACCCAACACATATACTATTTGCTCTAAACAAACTGCACTCCAAAAGTTTTTGTCTAACTTTTGGGGTGTAGTTCACACCATGCGCAGCCTCCTTTTCTACACCTTAATTAGCTTCAACAATGAGGAATGTAGAATAGCTTGGCTACAGTTTTTTCACCAACAGCAACTTTGCATCTTCAATCGCTTTTACTAACTTTGCATTTAGCCATAGGGGCCTACGCCCCTCACAATCTAAGCGACCCACCTCATCTAAGATTGACCAAACAATACAACACAGAATTATAATGACGAAAGAAGAATCTGCAAAACTGCTCGACAAGGCCGCCACGATATGCGTGGCCAAGCACTCCGGCCAGCGCGACAAGACTGGCGCCGCCTACTTCCAGCACCCCATGCGCGTGGCCATGCGTTGCCATAGCGACGAAGAAAAAATGGTCGCACTTCTCCACGACACCATAGAAGATACCGACGTCACCGCCGAATACCTCCTAGACCAAGGCTTCCCCCAATTCATCATCGACGGCATCCTCGCCGTGACCAAACGCGATGGCGAAAGCTATGAAGATTTCGTAGCACGTGCCGCCCAAAATCCTCTCGGGCGCGTCGTAAAGCTCCACGACCTCGAAGACAATCTCGACGTCTTCCGCCTCGACTCCATTTCGCCCGAAATGGCCGCCCGATTTTCCAAATACCTCGCCGCCCACGATTTCCTCACTCACTATCAACCTATTAACGAGCCCCAAAACGCCTGTACAAAATGGCGATGAAACGTCCTATAACTAAGTAGCTGAATAAGGCTGGGAGGCATGGCTATCCTTGTTGCGAGGATTACCATTAGGGTGGACCGGTTGCGGATGGCGTATCCAGCATTTTACTTCAAACCGCCATAGCGTTAGGGAAGTGACTGCAAAAATGGCAGTAGGCGGGTGGCAGATGGCAGTAAAAATGTCATACTTGGGGGTATGGCATAATTTTTGCATATATGAAAGCGCGCCGGGGTGTGGCCCGCTGCGCCGACAAGGTAGCAATACCTTCAATATGGAATAATCTAAAAATCTATATAACAATTATGCAAAAAGGAACTATTGGGGTAACAACCGAGAACATTTTCCCCGTCATCAAAAAATTTCTTTATAGCGACCACGAGATATTTCTTCGCGAACTTGTGTCGAACGCCATCGATGCCACGCAGAAGCTGAAAACGCTTTCGTCGTGCGGCGAATACAATGGCGAGCTTGGCGACATGAACGTGCGCGTAAGCGTCGACAAGGAGGCGGGAACGCTGACCGTAAGCGACCATGGCATAGGCATGACGGCCGACGACATCGACAAGTATATCAACCAGATAGCATTCTCAGGCGCTGAAGAGTTCCTCAAGAAATACAAGGACAGCGCCAATGCCATCATCGGGCATTTCGGTCTTGGCTTCTACTCTGCTTTCATGGTGGCCAAGAAGGTGGTGATACGCTCGCTTTCCTACAAGGAGGGAGCGAAAGCCGTGCAGTGGGAGTGCGACGGTTCGCCGGAGTTCTCAATGGACGAGATTGAAAAATCCGAACGTGGCACCGACATCATACTGTACATAGACGACGACAACAAGAACTATCTCGAGCAGACCGAAATCAACGCATTGCTGAAGAAGTATTGCCGGTTTCTCCCCGTCCCTGTGGTATCGGGCAAGGAGCAGGAGTGGAAGGATGGCAAATATGTCGACACCGACCGCGACCGCGTAATCAACTCCACGGAGCCACTGTGGCTTAAAAAACCGGCCGACCTGAAGGACGAAGACTACCTCAAATTCTACCACGACCTCTACCCTGACCAGGACGACCCGCTATTCTGGATACACCTTAACGTGGACTACCCTTTCACACTTACAGGCATACTCTATTTCCCGAAAATCAAAAACAACATAGAGGTCACCAAAAACCGCATACAGCTTTACTGCAACCAGGTGTATGTCACCGACTCGGTGGAGGGCGTAGTGCCAGAATTCATGATGCTCTTGCAAGGCGTCATCGACTCGCCCGACATACCATTGAACGTGTCGCGCTCCTACTTGCAAAGCGATGCTGCCGTTAAGAAGATTTCGGGTTACATCACCAAGAAAGTGGCATCGCGATTGGACGACATCTTCAAGAACGACCGTAAGGACTTCGAGTCGAAATGGGACGACATAAAAATATTCATAGAATACGGCATGCTGACCAACGAGAAATTCTGCGATGCAGCCATGAAATTCGCCCTACTGAAGGACGTCGAAGACAAGCATTTCACCCTGGAGGAATATCGCACGCTGATAGCCTCGCAGCAGACCGACAAGGACGGCACCGTGGTCTATCTCTATGCCACCGACAAGACGGCGCAGTACGACTACCTGCGTTCGGCACAGCAACGCGGCTATTCCGTATTGCTGATGGACGGACAGCTCGACAGCCACTTCATAGGCTTGCTTGAGCAGAAAGTGGAGAAAAGCCATTTCGTGCGCGTCGACTCCGACATCATCGACAACCTCATACGCAAGGAGGACAAGAAAGAAGCCGAACTGACGCCGACTGAACGCACCATACTCTCGTCGATGTTCCAATCGCAGATACCGGCCACCGAAGGCGCCAACTTCATCGTAGCATTCGAAGCACTCGCAGCAAACGACAGCCCCGTAGTGATAACGCAGAACGAATACATGCGACGCATGAAAGAGATGGCAGCAATGCAGCCGGGCATGAACTTCTACGGAGAGCTGCCCGACAGCTACAACGTCATCGTCAACACCGAACACCCGCTGGTAAAACGAGTGAAAGAAGCAGCCGATGCGGCACTCACCGAAAAAGTACAGCCCATGCAGGACGACATCGACGCCAAAAATGCCGAGATCACCAAACTGCGCGACAGCAAAGAGGAAGCCGACAAAGCAAAGACCCTCGAACTTGAAAAAGAAGTGAGCGGTCTACGCGACAACATGAACAAAGAGATACACGAATATGCGGCATCCCAACCGCTCGTCAAACAGCTTATCGACCTTGCCCTCCTTGGCAACGGGCTGCTTAAAGGAGCACAATTGAGCGAATTCATACGCCGTTCAGTCGACCTGTTGTAAGAGCATACCCCCATACCCACACCGGCGGGGGGAGTGGGAGCAAAACCACCGCTCCCCCACGCCATCAAAAATCACACCTCTGCGTGTAGCGCCGGAGCAACAAAACCGCTCCCAAGCCTACACGCAGAGGCATTTTTTTGGAGCCCACATTCCAAAACGAAGTGCAACATACTTAAGAACATGCTTAAAAACACATAAAAAACATACGATGCTCTAATATTTTATATACGAAAAAATCGTAAATTTGCAATTAAAGCATTTAACTCTGAGAATGGCCAAAAATTAGGAAAAAATTCAACGGCATTATTGCCGGTAACTTTTTAAGTAAAAACCCCTTTGTAGTTGCAAAAGGTTTGGTCGCCTTCAGATGCTAAATTGGAGTTTTTTTCATATAGATGGCAACAAGTACCCAACAGAAGCAGGAACTATTCAAGGCGATATGGGCTATTGCCGAGGACTTACGCAACTCGGTGGATGGCTGGGATTTCAAGAGCTACGTTCTTGGAATACTCTTTTATCGCTTTATATCGGAGAATATAACCAACTACGTTAACAAGATGCAGCACGAGGCCGGCGACACCGACTTCGACTATGCCAAGTTCTCCGACGAAGAAGCCGAGTCGGCTCGCGAACAGCTTGTAAAGGAAAAAGGTTTTTTCATTCTACCGTCGCAGTTGTTCTGCAACGTGCGCCTTCGTGCCAAGAGCGACCCTAACCTCAATGTTACCCTTGCTGAGATATTCAAGTCAATCGAAGCATCAGCCATCGGCACTGAAAGCGAGGATGATCTCAAAGGTCTGTTCGCCGATATTGATGTGAACTCCAACAAACTCGGCGGCACAGTAGAGAAACGTTGCGAACAGCTCACGAAGATACTCAACAACATAGGCGGCATAGACCTCGGATGCGAGTACGACGATAATCAGATTGACCTTTTCGGCGACGCCTACGAATACCTCATGGCGATGTACGCCTCCAATGCAGGCAAGAGTGGCGGCGAATATTATACGCCTCAGGAGGTGAGCGAACTGCTTGCCCGTATCGTGAGCCACGGACGCGACTATGTGAACAAGGTCTATGACCCTGCTTGCGGCTCCGGCTCGTTGCTGTTGCAGTTCGCCAAGGTACTGGGCAAGCATAATGTCAAAAAAGGATTCTTCGGGCAGGAGCTGAACATCACCACCTACAACCTGTGCCGAATCAACATGTTTCTGCACAACATCAACTATGCCGACTTCGACATCCACAATGGCGACACGCTTCTCGAGCCATACCACTGGGATGACGAGCCGTTTGATGCCATTGTCTCCAATCCTCCATACTCAACAAAGTGGGTCGGCGATGACAACCCTCTGCTGATAAACGACCCCCGATATGCTCCTGCCGGTGTTCTTGCCCCGAAGAGCAAGAGCGACCTTGCCTTTACCATGCACATGCTTTCGTGGCTTTCTACCGAGGGAACGGCTGCTATAGTAGAATTTCCCGGAGTGCTATACCGCGGCGGCAAGGAGCAGAAGATACGCCAGTATCTTGTTGACAACAACTATGTTGACACGGTGATACAGTTGCCGCCTAATCTGTTTTTCGGTGTAACCATTGCCACCTGTATCATTGTGCTGAAGAAGTCGAAGCGCGAAAACAAGACACTGTTTATCGATGCCTCGCAGCTCTTTGTGCATGAGGGCAACAAAAACAAACTTTCGCCCGACAATATTGCAGCCATCATCTCCGAGTATGCCGACCGCAAAGTCGTGCCGCATTTCTCCGCATTGGTCGACAACGCCACCATTGCCGAGAATGGCTACAACCTCTCCGTCAGCAGCTATGTCGAAGCGGAGGACACCCGTCCGCAGACCGACATCAAAGAACTGAACGCCCGAATTGCCCGCATCGTAGAGCATGAGAATCAACTCCGCGCCGAAATCGACGCCATAATCCGCGAACTTGAAGCCGAAACAGTATGAGCACACCACAGAACAAAATAGCAGTAGACAAACACACGTCTGCACTTTCTTCAGCACTAATGGCTGAAGTGAAAAGTAGCATTGTCCTTGTCCGGGATATTCCGGTTATTACAGATGCCGATGTTGCAAGCCTTTATGGAGTAGAAACAAAAAGAATAAATGAGGCTGTTCGTAATAACCCTGAAAAATTCCCGGCGGATTATATGTTTGCACTGTCTAATGATGAGGTGAATATTTTGCGGTCGAAATTTTCGTCCACAAAATTGTCATCCAAAAGTCGCGTTCTGCCTAAAGTTTTTACCGAAAAGGGGTTGTACATGCTCGCTACAATCCTAAAAAGTAAAACTGCGGTTGAGGTCACGTTTGCCATAATTGAGACTTTCGCACAAGTGAGAGCTTAATTTCTTCATTGGCAAAATCAAACATACCGTTAAACGAGTGAAAAAATCGGATTCAAATAGTTCAAAAAAGGAGTAAATATGAGCAAGTTGCAAGAATTGATTGACCGCCTTTGCCCGGATGGAGTGCCCCATGCCAAATTCGGAGATGTTCTTGAATTTCGTAGAGGTCAAACTATCACTGAAAAAGATTCAACGCCGGGAGAATATCCTGTTATTGCAGGAGGTCAAAAACCTGCTTATTATCATAATGAATATAATCGCATCGGTGAAACAATTGCTGTTGCTGGCTCAGGAGCATATGCAGGTTTTGTATCTTGGTGGACCACACCAATTTTCTTATCCGATGCTTTTTCTGTTCATCCCAAGAGCAGTAACTTATTACCGAAATATGTTTACTATTGCATGGTAAATATGCAGCAACAAATACATAACACTAAAAAAGGTAGTGGTGTACCCCATGTACACGGTTCGTCGATAGCAAAATTTGTTATCCCGGTTCCACCGATTGAGGTACAGGAGGAAATCGTAAAAATTCTCGACCGCTTCGCGGACTATGCAGCGGAGCTGCAAGCGGAGCTGCAAGCGCGTAAAGAACAATATGAATATTATCGTAATCTCTTACTCACCTTCAATCCCACAGCCTGCGGCTGCGGGACCGATGGTGAGCAAGAAATAAACGTAACTACCTGGGGGGGGCATAGTTACGAAATTATTTGGAAAACTATGGGCGAGATTGGCAAGTTCATAAGAGGCAATGGTCTTCAGAAAAAAGACTTTACCGATAGCGGTGTAGGTTGTATCCATTACGGACAAATCTACACTCACTATGGTACGTTTGCCACTGAAACCAAGTCGTTCGTTTCTCGCGATTTCGCAAAAAAACTGCGCAAAGCAAAATATGGAGATTTAATTATTGCCACGACAAGCGAAAATGTCGAGGACGTGGGAAAAGCTGTGGCGTGGTTAGGCGATGCTGAAATTGCAATAAGTGGTGATTCCTATGTTTTTTCTCATAAACAAAACCCTAAGTTCATTGCATATCTTTTACAAACCCATCGATTCTTGCAATTTAAGAGAATGAATGTTTCAGGTACGAAAGTAACTCGTATCTCCGGGGAAAGTCTTGAAAAATATGTTATTCCCATTCCACCCCTCGAACTACAAGAAAAAATCGTAGCTATTCTTGACCGCTTCGAAACATTGGTAAACGACCTCACTCAAGGGCTGCCCGCCGAAATCGCCGCTGTCAAGGAGCAGTACGAATACTACCGTAACAAACTTTTAACATTCAAAAGAATCGCATAAAATTATGGCAGAGCTTTATCAAATGGTGTCGGAAAACCCTGAATCGACCATTGTAGCCGAGTTCGAGCCGGGCTATCGCAGCTCCGCTCAATATCAGAGCGAGGCCGAAATGGAGGCTGACTTTATCCGTCAGCTCGAACGCCAGGCTTACGAGCGCATCAATATCACAAGCGAGGCCGACCTTATTGCCAATCTCCGCCGTCAAATTGAACGGCTTAACAACATACAGTTCACCGACAACGAATGGAGAGCTTTCTTTGCCGAACATCTCGGAAACCCCAACCACGGTATCGTAGAGAAAACCCGCACCATTCAGGAGGATAACCGCAAGACTATTGTGCGCGAGGACGGCTCGACGGCCAACATCACCATCATTGATAAAGTCAACATCCACAACAACCATCTGCAAGTCATAAACCAATACGTGCCGGAAGGTGGAGCCTACGACAACCGCTACGATGTGACGATACTCGTCAACGGCCTACCGCTTGTTCATGTGGAACTGAAACGTCGCGGAGTGAGCATCAAAGATGCTTTCAACCAAATCAACCGCTATCAGCGAGATTCATTTTGGTCAGGGTGTGGACTCTACGAGTTCGTGCAGATATTCATTATCTCCAACGGCACAATCACCAAATATTATAGCAACACCACCCGCGATGCCCACATCAAAGAACAAACCAAGGGTAAAGGCAAGGGAAAGAAGCAGACCTCAAACTCATTTGAGTTCACTTCTTACTGGGCACGACTCGACAACGAACCGATATATGACCTTGTGGATTTCACTCAGACATTCCTTGCGAAACACTCGCTGTTGAATATGCTGACAAAATACTGCATCTTCACCTCCGAGGAAATCCTCATGGTAATGCGTCCCTATCAGATAGCAGCCACCGAAAAGATTCTTCAACGCCTCTATGCGTCGACCAACGCCCGCACATGGGGCAAACGCGAGGGAGGCGGTTATATATGGCATACCACAGGTTCGGGCAAGACGCTTACTTCGTTCAAGACTGCCCGGCTTGCATCGCGTTTGCCCGGCATTGACAAAGTGTTCTTTGTCGTTGACCGCAAAGACCTCGACTATCAGACCATGAAAGAGTATGACCGCTTCGAGAAGGGCGCGGCCAACTCCAACGGCTCCACAGCAGTACTTACTAAGCAGATAAACGACCCCAACGCGCACATCATAATCACCACCATTCAAAAGCTAACCAACTTCATTGCCCGTAATCCGCAACACAGAGTCTACGGGCAGCATGTGGTGTTGATATTCGACGAGTGCCACCGTTCGCAGTTCGGCGACATGCACAAGGCCATCGTCAAGAAGTTCAAGAAATACCACTTGTTCGGCTTCACCGGCACGCCGATATTCGCTCAAAACGCCGGAAGCATAAAGAATGTGGAATTTACCACCACGGAGGGAGCTTTCGGCGACCAGCTCCACAGTTATACCATTGTCGACGCTATCCGCGACGGCAATGTGCTTCCGTTCAAAGTGGACTATATCCGCACCATGCGCGAGGAAGACGAAATAGCTAACGAGCAAGTAAGCAACATCGACCGCGAGCGGGCACTGCAAGCACCGGAACGCATCGCCAAAGTAAGCAGCTACATTCTGGAACACTTTGCTCAGAAGACGCGCCGCGACTCACGCCACTACGATTTCTCTCAGCTTGTCAACGTGGGCGAAGTTGCTACAGCCCGCGACCGCTCAAAAGTCAAGGAGGTAAAAGCCAAAACGAGGATGCAGGGGTTCAATGCCATCTTCGCAGTGGCCTCCATACCATTTGTGAAGCTCTATTACACCGAGCTAAAAAGACAGATGGAGCAGTTGCAGCCCGACAAGCGGCTGAAAATCGCCACAATTTTCAGCTATTCTCCCAATGTCGACGTTGACGATGAGACTCCGGAAGACACCGAAGGCCTCGACCAAAGTAGCCGCGACTTCCTCGAAGCCTGTATCAAGGATTATAACGAGATGTTTGGCACGAGCTACGACACAAGCGCCGACAAATTCCAAAACTACTATAAAGACCTGTCGCTCCGCGTCAAAAACCGCGAAATTGACCTGCTTATAGTGGTCAACATGTTCCTGACGGGCTTCGATGCCACAACGCTCAACACCCTTTGGGTTGACAAAAATCTGAGGTATCACGGCCTGCTGCAAGCCTACTCGCGCACCAACCGCATCCTCAACTCCATAAAAAGCCACGGAAACATCATCTGTTTCCGCAATCTTGAAAAAGCCACTAACGACTGTCTCCAATTGTTCGGCAACAAAGACGCCGGAGGACTTATCCTCTTAAAAACATTCGAGGATTATTACAATGGGTATGATGATGCCGACGGCACATATCATATTGGTTGGATCGGATTAATCAAGAAACTTCTTGAAAAGTTTCCTCTGTCGGGCACCCCTCGCGGTCTGCACATCGTTGGCGAGAAAGCCGAAAAAGAGTTTATAAAACTTTTCGGCACCATACTCCGTGCCCTCAATATATTGCAGACATTTGACGAATTTGAGGGCAAAGAGTTAATCGACCTTAACGGGGATTTCCTCGACTATCGTGGCTTCTATAACGAAATGCACGAAAAGTACCGCCCCAAAGGAGGCGATGCCGTCAACATCAATGATGACCTCGTGTTTGAGATGGAGCTGATGAAAACGGTGGAAATCAACATCGACTACATATTGTTCCTCGTGGGTCAACTCACCGGCAACGAGAACACCGACCGCGAAATCATCATAAAGGTAATAAAAAGCGTACAGGCCACGCCCGACCTGCGCAACAAGGAAAAACTCATTCGCGAGTTCATCAACCGTCACACACCGGAGAATGATGTCCACGACCAATGGCAGGAATATGTCAAGGAGACCCAACGGACGGAAATCGAGAACATTATCTCAGAGGAAAATCTGCGACGCGACAAGGCTCTCGCCTTTGTCAGCCAGGCCTTCCGCGATGGCGAAGTGCGCGACGGAGGCACAGCCATAGCCGACATATTGCCTCCGATGGGACTCTTCGGCAATGCCGGCGCAAAGCGAGCCGAGAAGAAAAAGAATGTGCTGCGACGCATCAAAGATTTCTTCGACCGATTCTTCGACATATCCGGCGGCAATTTCTTCAATCCCGACGAGCAATAAAATTGGGTGGGCGACGAAGATTGCTACATCATTGCTGCAAACAACAATGGCGCGCTGTAGAGCCTCCTCCCCTAAGAAGCTCTGTCAAAAGGTCAGAATCAGCGGCGGGCGCGGCCGGCCGCGCTCGCTGCATCTAACCACCTGATTATCCGGAGGTTGATGCGGACGCGGCAGGCCGCGTCCCTACTGATAAACATGGTGCATTGGCCTTTGATACACGTTCTCGAGGTGAGTGGTAGGGCATCGGTCACCGCGTAGGCTCGGGGCGCCTACGTGGTGCAAGAGGTTACTACATTTTTTTGCGAGGTTGTGTAATTTTGTATCGGAAGCGGGGTGGCGGTGGGTTTTTGGGGGGAATTTTTTGTGGGACTTGGTGGTGTGGGGATTTTTTACTATCTTTGCAGAAAATTTCTGCAACGGGGGCGCTATGGCGCCGAGCGGAGGTTTTGTTAGTGGATTATACATTAATTATATAGAGTTTTCAACAGCCAAATTTTTCAAGGCAATGGATTGGATTACAAATCTTTTGATGCCGGGCAACACGGGGATTGCAGCTACGTTGGTGCTGTATTCGTTTGTGATTGCGGTGGGCATTTATTTGGGCAAGCTCCGTTTTGGCGGGGTGTCGCTCGGGGTGACGTTCGTGCTGTTTGTTGGTATCGTCATGGGCCATTTTGGTTATGTGGTGGATAGCAACACGCTGAAATTTGTGCGCGAATTTGGCCTGATTTTGTTTATTTTTGCCATCGGTTTGCAGGTTGGTCCGGGCTTTTTCTCGTCGTTTAAGCAGGGCGGGGTAAGGCTGAACGTGTTGGCGGCCTCGGCTGTGGCGCTGAATGTGTTGATTGTGGTGTGCATTCATTTCTTTGGGAATGTGCAGGATATCAACG
Source organism: Bacteroidales bacterium (assembly GCA_029218425.1). Taxonomy (GTDB): domain Bacteria; phylum Bacteroidota; class Bacteroidia; order Bacteroidales; family Muribaculaceae; genus JAGBWK01. Next base: position 43,536 of record JAQXRH010000062.1, read on the forward strand.
CGTTAGTAGGTGTGATGAGTGGTGCTGTCACCAACACTCCGGGCTTGGCTGCGGCTCAGCAGAATGTGTCGCCGGAGGCGGCCAACGTCATGGCGCAGGGTTATGCTGCGGCCTATCCCTTGGGCGTGATTGGCATCATCGCGTCGATGTTTATCATCAAAGCCATTTTCCGCGTGAAGACCGACAAGGAGATTCGCGACATTGAGCAGGAGCAGGAGAACTCGCAGTTGAAGCCTCACTTCCTGTCGATTCGCGTCACCAATAAGTTGATTGCGGGCCGCACCATGGCCGCGTTGCACGATGTGATTCAGTGCAACTTTGTGGTGTCGCGCTTGATGGGCGCCGACGGCAAGGTGACGATTCCGACCTCCAAGACCGAGGTGCACGAGGGCGACCGCCTTAAAATCGTGTGCTCAGTGCAGGATGCTGAACGCTTCCACGCCGTGCTTGGTCCGGACGAGGATGTGGACTGGGAATCGACCCCCACGCCGGTGTTCTCGCGCCGCATCTTGGTGACCCGCGGCAATTTCAACGGCGTGACCCTCGGCTCGTTGCGCCTCCACAATGGTTACCAACTAAATGCCACCCGCGTGAACCGCGCCGGCGTGGACCTGTTGGCCTCGCCCTCGCTGCGCCTGCAAATCGGCGACCGCATCACCGTGGTGGGCAACCTCGAGGACATCGACCGCCTGGCCGACCGCCTC
>JAQXRH010000063.1 GCA_029218425.1 Bacteroidales bacterium
TCGGCATCCTCATCCACCACTACCGGCGCATTGTATGCCGCCTCACTGTTATTACCTATAGTCCAACCATTTACAGCCTCGCCCGTAGCACTTGCTACTCCGTTGCGCAATGCCAGCTTACCGGCAAGCTTAATATCATACAAACTGATTACCGACTCCTTAATCTCCTCAAGCCATACACCATCGCCGCGCTTGAAGGTCAGCACCACCTTTGCCATCTTGTGACCAAAAGTGAAATTGACTTTCGGACTCGCTTTGCTACCTGTAGCCTCCGCCCAAAGGAAGTCAAACGCTTTCTGATTAGCCTGCTCGGCGGTTGATGCCGTCACCTCGGGATCCTCTATACTGTTCCATGGATAATACGCTTGAAATGTCGTTGTATTATTATCCTGATAGTAAATCTCTTCGCCGGCTGTTCCAACCTCAAAATTGCCGTCGCCAGCTGCGGTAACATACTTCACATTGAAATATGCCATATCACCGGTGTTGCCGATAATTCCGATGGCATCGCCTGCCTCCCAAGTGGCATTGTAAGCTCTTGATTTCACATTGTTTATCGTTCCGCTGAATGTCGCATTGACATTGTCTTTCACTACCGGTGCATCGTCCGACGAACATGCTGTTGCCACCATTGCCACTGCTACTATTGCTATAAAATTAATCTTTTTCATCGGTCCTATTCTTTTATATATTCATAAATATGTGTTAACTAATAACTACATCGCCACATTCTCGTTATCGTCGGTAGTCTCTGCCCACGGCTGGATGATACCCTCCACTTCGGCTGCCGTACGGCTCAATTTCACCTTCGTGTAATGGTACTGCATACCTGCCTCAAGTGTAGTCGGCATCGTCCATACGAACGGCGCATCATGACCATTGTTAAGGTCAAATTCTATCACGCAGCTGTTGGCTCCACTCGGCAATAATATCGCCTCATAACGGCTACCTGCAGTTACGCTCTTCATCGCTACGTCTGCCACATCACCGTCATTGCTCTTCTCTCCGGTAGCAAGGTTGTAAGTAGCTGTAGTACACTGGCTTTTCACCTTTACGGTAAGCCCAGCGAGATCGGCGGCGGTCAAGCCGTCCCCCGGCTGTACATCGAGGATGATGTTCGACAACTGATGCGCAAAACTCAATGTCACTGCCGGCTGCTCTTTATTCTTGCCCGTCACTTTACTATACATCAGGTCGATAGCCTCCTGGTTGCTCTGGTCGGCTACGTTGAGCGCCAATTTGCAATCGGTGACGGTCTGTTGCGGATAGTATGCATAGAAATCCACAGTGCCGTGTATCGGGAAGTAGATAGTCTGCGCTTCATCCACGGGGGCAAATTTACCATCGCCTGCCGCTGTGACGTAGGCTATGTTGAGCGCATTCTCGCGGATATTTGCCTCGGATAGGGACTGTCCTGCCTCGTTCATGAAGATACCGATACGGTCGCCCGCTGTCCACGTTGTCCCCGCGGCTCGCGAAGCAACACTAATCTTGCTGCTGAACTGCACAGCTACTTTCTCTTCTTTACCGGTATTCTCTACTGCGTCGTCATTGCTACACGAGGTCATCACTCCTGCCGTCATTGCAAGTGCGATAAGGCTTAGTTTGGTTAATTCTTTCATATTTATTTTTAGTTTTATTTATTAGCTTGTCTATTACTTATCTCTGTATTATCTTTATAAAATTTGCTTCAGATGCAAAATTACATTCTATCTTATCTCTACTTCGCCGATCTGCACTTCCCAATCCACAATTTCCGCACCCATCGACGCTTCTACTTGTGATCTTATACCGCCCCTCAGCATAAATACATGACACATATTTTCATCTGTGCCATAATCCTTCAGCATTTCGGCAATATCACATTCCAGCACGTCAACCTCGCCGTTGGTATAATTGATGGTCAATTTCAACATTTGGCTGTCACCGACTACGCCAAACGACATTACTCCGGCATAAAACATCAGCCTGCCGTCAACAATACAGCGCTCGAAATTGAGATTATAACTACCTGTCTCACCGGTCCTTGCCTCTCGGTCTATGTCGTACGACTTGGCGAAATTGGTAAGCGTAGCTGTCAGCGATGCTATCTTATCGGGGTTACCTTGCATCACTCTGAAATACAATTCCAACGGCTGCATGCGCTGCATCAGAGTGATATCCACACGCGTGGTATCGTCCTTCACCAAGCTCACCTCCTTGCGGCTACTGAACAAGCACTGCGGCTGTGGGAACATACTCCCGTCGGCAAGGGTCTCTACGCTCATCTTAGTGCCGTCCAATTCCAATCCTTCGCTCGTGTTGTAAGCCATAAACTTGTAATTGCCAGGCTCATAGTTCACCGGCACAAGGTATTCTTTACCTATCTTGGCAACGTAGGTCTCCCCTTCTATCGCCATATTATAGTTCATCGGTGTCTCCACATCCTTGGCTTCTTCCTGTATCTGTGCCTTCACAATCAATGCACTCTTGGCGCATAGCGGACTGTCAAACAGGTCATCTTTCACGCATCCAGTCAACGTCAGTGCGAGGAGCGTGGCGCCCATTATGCCATATACTGTCTTTTTCATATTCCTCATCACTTATTTGAAGTTATACACCAAGGTGACTCCGAGCGATGTCGGCCCCCACCAATTTGTCACTCCGCGGTCGCTACGTATCAGGTTAATTCCATCCACATAATATTTCTCATAGTCGACATGCAAGCACCCTACCGCCGCGGTGAAGTCGATAGCAAAATGGCTGCCCAACGGCAACTGATAGCCGAAGGTCACTCCGCCACCCATAATATTGCCCTGACGCCCGGTATAGGCAAACTTATAGTTGAACGTGCCCGCCTTGTACTGTGCGCCTATATAAATGCGGTCGTTGAAATGGTAACGCACCTCGGGCGCCACTTCCCACACTGCATACTTGCGGTTCTTGGAATCCCAACTCCAGGAGCCACACGTACCGGTCACCAGTGCCGACCAACGGTAGCTGATAAGCCACTCAATGCCCAAATCGGGGGTGAGCGTAGCCCAACGCAACAGATTGGCTCGCAAGGCTATCGGCAAACTGCATCCGCCATCGGTCACTACCGGTGCCGGTTCCTCAGCTTCAGCTACCGGCTCACTGCTCTCAGGCAAACTACATTCTTGCTCCGGCTCGGCTTCTACCGGCTCTGCAGCCTTGGGTTCTTCCTTCACCGGCTCCTCCGGCACTGCCTTAGGCGGCACAAGGCGCACTATAACGCAATTGTCGCCCGTCGCATAGTTATGCGTCACGAAGCACTCCTCGGTGATGCCGCCACGCTGTATTAGCTCCGACTTCACTCTGTTGGAGCGCGTCTTAGCCATCGCCAATGCCGACAGCCCGCCATTGTCTCGGCTGCAATAGCCGTCGACATGCAACGGACACTCACCTGCAAGTATCTCCTGCTTGTACTCCTCTATCTTGGCAAGCAATCTCGACAACTCGCTTCCATTATTACCATAAGGCACAAAAAACATATTCTTATCGGCTACAAATCGGAATGTATACGCCGTGTCGGCCGCACACGTCTCATCTGCCGACATCCTGAATGTCGACACCAACATCACGACCAACAAAACAACACATCCCCTTAGCCCAACTTTCACTCTGTTCATATATGACTTCTGATGTTTTTTATTAAGTTATACCCATCTTTTGCGGTTTTATACCGGATTGACTATAAGGAATTGCTATTCCTTACTGCGATTTATAATCACCTGAAACACTTTCCGATAATTCCACAAAATTTCACTAAAGGTAATAATATTTCTTAATAAAAATGCATCAAAATCTTACACTTTTATTTTATCCCCCATATTTAACTTATCTTAACATGTCTAAGCTCATTATTCCCATTACTACAGACCCACCCCCATCAACTCTTTACCATCTACTCATTACCACCAACTTACCCCTCAGTCCCTGCTCCCTAAAAGTGGACTACAAACTCAGCCACTACTTTGCTCTGCTCCGACACTTTCGGAGTCACCCCATCTCCGTAGAAATAGTGCTCATAGTTGAGCCGCACATCGGCCTGGAGACTCTTGCTGCCCAATGAAATGGTCACACCGCCGGTCAATCTATGGCGCTCCGGCTCATCGACAGTAAGTTTCCCTTGATCATCCACGCCCCCCTTATTGTGATCCGACATATAGTCATAACGGCCTAAGAATGACAGCGCCGTCGCCTTCTTCTTCAGCGGCAAACGGTAAGCCACGAACGCATCCACAGCGTTTACTCCCGGGAATGCCCCGTCGTCGTAGCATTTTCTCAAATACTCCGCCTCAATATGCCACCGGGTATTATCCCAATATGCCCCGGCGTCGTACATCATCACATCGGTGCTCCCAGCCGTTGCCTTCTGGCAGCTCAGCGTCACATTCCACTGCCGCTGTATCAGCGTCTGCACCTTAAAGGAAAAATTGTAATTGTCGGTCCAGAAATCCTTCTGGTCGGTCAACCCCGACCCGTTGAAAATGCCTCCCTCAATGGTCACCGGCATAGTCTGCGGGCCAACAGTCCACGATGCTGCCGCGCCTACATCCCTGACGTTGCCCACCTGCTTGGCTATAAACGACCTATTGGCGAAATATTGCAAATGGGGCGAACGATGGGCATCGATGGTGAACGGCACACGCATCTGTCCGAAGGTGAATTTCAGCTTATCCTTAGGCTGCAACCTGACGTAGGCATCGAGCATCTTGATTACCCCCTCATCCGATAGGTCAATCTCGGCCTTATATCTCACCAAAGGTATCACCTTACCCTCCAAACTGATACGCGCATTACGTATTTCAAAACGCCCTTTCCCTATCTCCGGCTCATACTCATATTTAGCACGTATCGTACCATGTATCTCGGGCATATATTCCGACTTGACGAAACTATCTATTGCAGTCGAGCTGCCGCTACCTGCAGCAGTCAAACCACCTGCTGCAAGGCTTTCCACTGCGGAGTTTTCACCAAATGCCGCAGTCGTCACCGCTATGGCAATGCCTGCCGTTGCCAAAATCTTTTTTACCATATCCATTATACAACTATATTTCCAGCGGTGAGCCTTTTCACCACTATGTTATACGAGTTGACGAACGACTGCAGGTAATACAAGAGTATAAGATAGGAATATCCCACAGCACCGTCATTGAAATCGTCGTACTTCATCGCCTTACCGTGCATGGCAATAAGGCCCTCCATATAATCTTTATTATCAGAGACATTCTTAGCCACCGACGTCAACGGCTCGCCGGCATCAGCCACACGTATCGTTTCGGTTATCATAGCCACGAGATGCTCCCGTATCGTCCTGACTTCACACACTTGGAACTCGGCCAGACAGCTATCGGGGTGAGTGGCTATATTGCGCGATGTCTCCGCTATCTTCTCCGTAGCCTCTATCAGGTAATTGAGATAGACGGCAAACGCGTTGTCGCGACGTTCGTCTTCGGGAAACGTGCTTCGCAACTGACGGCTCACAGTGTCGAGCGCATCGGTACCGGCGCGATAGGTCTTGCACACCTCTATGTCGTTGTCTTCGGCAAGATATTTCAACGATGCATCGATTATCGACTGGCAATAGCGTATCGTGGAAATGAAATATCCACACATGTCATGCACATTGCCATCATCCACACTTCCGGAGTGTATATGGCGTTTTCTCACAACGCGTATCAACAGACACACAGCCACGACTACCGCCAATACTATTACTGCTATGATACCCGGCTTCATTATTTCAATCGGTTTAAATTAATCGTTTAATTTGGCCACCTTTGCCACCTGATTGCCAACAGATTGCATAGCTAATTAGTGGCCTCTGGCAACTCTTTCTCGTAGGGACGCGAGCGGAAATCGGAATCGCGCAACTTGGCATAAGCCCTAAGATACTTGCGTATCGACGACACCATCTCTTGCGTCTCCTGCAGAATGTTGACATACACATAGAGCACCGTCATCGAAGCAGTGTCGCCATCGCGCAGATGGTCCTGCACACGGTGGTAGGCATCAGAAACAGTGTCCTTGATATCGTCGCAACGCAAGCGCAATTCCGACACGGCCTTGGCATCGGCGCTCTGCATCACGGCCAAAGTATCATTAAAGAGGCCACTGATACGCGTCTGCAACATTTCATATTCTGCCGAATAGCGCGGTGGCAACGGTCGGAAATTGTTTTCGACGTGCTCCTTGCACACTTCGTTGATACGCCTTAGGTTATAAAGAATTGACATGCACAGGTTGTTGCTCAGATAGAACCACGGGCTCTTCTCGATAGCCATCTCATATGCCACATGGCGCAAGCACAATGTCTCTTTTCGCCTTGCATTCTTAAGTACATTTTTATGTTGCTGAAGGCTTGACTCTGCTTTGCTTAACTTGCCACGGTCCTCTACGATGAAGGCTTGCGTTATCTTCTGGTAGCTTTCCTCGGCATATCGCAAGAAGGTCTCCTGCTGCTCCTTGATATAGAGCATCAACAGCGGCCAAGTTTTCTTTTTATCCTCAGTAGTGATGATAGTCTGGAACATTGCATCGCCACCGCTCTCCCCTTCCTGCTTGTTGCGGAAACGGCGGTTGCTGCGTATGATAAGTATTATTGTGAGCACGGCAAGCGCAATCATCACCCAGTGACCACCGAAATGCATCAGCGTCACTATCACACCGGCGCCGATAAAGGCCGCACCGGCGGTGATGAACCATCCGCCTATCACCGATATAACACCAGTGATACGGAACACGGCGCTCTCACGGCCCCAGCTACGGTCGGCGAGCGACGTACCCATTGCCACCATGAAGGTCACGAAGGTGGTCGACAACGGCAATTTCAGCGATGTGCCCAACGCTATCAACGCTCCGGCAAGCACCAAGTTGACCGATCCGCGTATGAGGTCGAACGCTGCGCCCTGCTCCATGATAGTCTCGTCGACATTGAAACGGCGGCGGAACCAATGCTGCACGCTCAACGGCATCACCCGGCGCACCCACGCTATGACTGAAAGCGCCCAGCGCACCAACCGGCGGGCTATCCTCGACGAACCGAACATCTCGTCGCCACCCTGCTGGCTACCAAGCCCTATCTCGGTTTTGGCGACGTTGCGGGCCTTCTTCGACGTGGCAAGCGATACCACCATTATCACTCCGGCACCTATCAGGAAGAATACCGGCGTGTTGGCCGGACCGTTCAACGAGTTCATCAAGAAGCCGTCGGCATTCCCAGCTCCGTTGGCCGCGTAATCTTGAAATGACGCCAGACCGCTCAACGGCACTCCGATAAAGTTTACAAGGTCATTGCCGGCAAACGCCATTGCCAAAGAGAATGTACCCATGAGCACAATCACCTTCAACACATTGACCCGCAAGAAGTGCAACAGCTGCATAAATATGGTAAAGAATACCAAGCAACCCAATATGATGATAGAGGTGTGGTCCCCTATCCAAGCCTTCACGTCGGGAGTCATAAACGACAAGTCCTTGACCCCTTTGATAAGAAGGAAATATACTATCGCAGTAGCACAGATACCGCCAAATATGCCTATCTTCCACGTCAATTTGCTGCGATAGTTAAATGAAAATATCATTCGCGATATGAACTGCACCACCGTGCCGAAGAAAAACGCTATCGCCACCGACAGGAATATACCCAGTATGACCGACAAAGCCTTCTCCGTATTAATCAATTCGCTCAGCCCCAGGTCTACCCCATCGGCCATCTTGATGATAGCCACCACAAAGGTAGCGCCGAGCAATTCAAACACCATCGATACAGTGGTCGACGTAGGCATTCCCAAAGTGTTGAACACATCGAGCAGGATGATATCGGTCACCATCACCGCCATGAAAATACAGATAAGGTCGTAGAATGAAAAATGCTCGGGACGGAAGATACCATGCCGAGCTATATCCATCATTCCGTTGCTCATCGCTGCACCGATAAACACGCCTATTGATGCTACAATCAGTATTCGCTTGAATGTCGCGGCCTTAGAGCCTATCGCCGAATTCAGAAAGTTGACAGCATCGTTGCTCACTCCCACCGACAAATCAAAGATTGCCAGCAAAAAGAGGAACACAATCACACAAAAAAACAATAATTCCATTATTTTCTAAATTACTTTATTTCTCACACAAAGTAACCGAGAAAATGTTTCATAAATGTTTCAAAAATCTTAACCTTTTATGAAATACAGAGCATGCCGAGGATGCCCAACGGCTTGGAATTGTTGCGAGGCTATGCCAAGGGGAGTGTAATGTTGAAGAGCAGACCGCCAGTGTTGCGGTTTTCGGCGGTGATGCTGCCGCCATGGAGCATCACGGCATTCTTGACTATCGAGAGGCCTAATCCAGTGCCGCCAGCTGCGCGGCTGCGGCCTTTGTCTACGCGGTAGAAGCGTTCGAAGATGCGCGATAGATGCTCGTTGGGCACGCCGCATCCGTTGTCGCACAACGACAGCACCACTTTCTTATCGTCGAAATATTGTATTTCTATCCTTATGATAGTGCCGCCGCTATAAGCTATCGCATTGTCAATGAGATTATTGAACACTGTTTCCATCAACAACGCATTGCCCGACATCGCTATGTTGCGTGTCACGCAATTTTCAATTACGATGCCTTTCTGCTTGGCTATCAACTGTCTGTCGTCGACTACATCATCAATGATTTTAGTGAGGTTGATAGGCTCTTTGGCTATACATTCACGCCCATCGTCGAGTCGCGTAATAAGTGACACGTCCGACAGCAACCGTTGCAATCTATCGGTATTGGCCAAACAGCGCTGGAGGAACATCTCGCGTTTCTCCTCGCTCAGTTTTTTCTGCGCCAGAAGCGTTTCTATGCACACTCGTATTGAAGCCACGGGTGTCTTGAGCTCGTGGTTGATGTTGTTGGTCAGTTGCTTTTTGATACGTTCTTTCTCGAGCTGCTCATGCAATGCGGCATTATGCTCATTGTCTCTTTCGGCATACGCCTGCTGCAATTTGGCATACAGGCGCACTATGTGATTGGAGATAGAGCCTAATTCGTCGTTGGGGAACGGCTCAGTATCCGATATCGTCGTACCTTTCTCCACGTCGCTTGCAAACTTGTTCAAGCGCATTATGTGGAGCCCCACCCTTCGCGTGGCGAAATAGCCCAAAACGCACATCACTATCGACACTATGCCCATCACCCACAGGAAATGATAGTCGGCCTGCAGCAAAGTGCTTAGCGATATAGAATACGGCACTGCCGTACGAACTATATACCCCGTACTACCCTTCTTGGCCGAATAGAAATAGTAGTCGCCTACGCTCTCGCTGTGACGGCGCACCGTATAGCCGGCGCCTTTGAGCACAGCCTGCTGTATCTCCTCGCGATTGAGGTGGTTGCTATTGGGAAGGGAGTCGAGCGAATTGTCGTACACCACCTTGCCTTCTTGAGTGATGACGCTCACCCGCAGGTCGTCGATAAGGTTAAAGCCGTCGAGTTTGATTTGCGACACTTCATATCCCTTATCTATCTGATTGAGGATATAGGTGTTGATGAGCTGCAGGCGTGCATTTAGCTCCTCAGCCTTGAATTGCTTCTCACGATGATACTGGAAGAGCACAAAGCAACCCACCAATAGCAACGAGTAGCCCAAAAGCCACAGGAACAACCGCCGCGGATAGCTCAACTTACTCAATGAACCCATAGCCATAGCCCGAACGCGTCACTATTTTCTTACCATATTCGCCTATTTTCTGGCGTATACGCGTGATATTGACATCCACTACCCTGTCGAGCACCACCACCTCGTCGGGCCATATTTCGCGCAGCAATTCGGCTCGCGAAAATATCTGACCCATATTAGATACTAATTTATACAATATTTCAAATTCTTTCTTGGGCATTTTCACCTCCGCGCCGTCGACGGTGCATACCCTGTTGCGCACCGACAGCACGAGCCCTTTGTAGGACACCTGCTCGGCATCTTTAGTCGAATTGCCGGCCGAGGTGCGGCGCAACACCGTGCGCACCCTTGCCAAGACTGCTTTCAGCGAATATGGTTTCGTAATATAGTCGTCGGCGCCCAAGTCCAACCCTTTTATCATGTCATCTTCCGAATCCTTGGCAGTGCAGAATATCACCGGCACCGATGCCGTCGACGGATTTGACTTCATGATACGCGCCAGCTGTATCCCCGATATCTCCCCCATCATTATATCAAGGAGCACCAAGTCATAGTCGGCGAGATTGTGGGTCAACGCCTCTTCCGCGCTGTAGGCGGTATCTACTATATAACCTTCGGCCTCAAGATTGAAACCCAGGGCATCGCATAGAGTCTCCTCATCGTCGACCACAAGTATTCGTTTATTCTTTTCCATATCGCAAAATTAAAAAATATCGCATTACCGCTATCTACTTCGGCCCAAATTTAATAAAACTTTAACAACGCCGGCCCGCGATGGGTTCAATGGCCGTAAAGCAAATCGGCAGTCCTCTGTATCATTCATTTATCTCCGATGCAATTGAATAAAGATCCACGCCGATAGCAGAGCGGCCGCCGACCACCTGCGTCCACCTCCGGCCTACGGCATTTCATAAAAATGCAACATTTCTTATATATCCATGAAACAAACTTCACTGACCTTTGCAGCGAGAAAAATTGAACAAACAGTTAGAATGAAGATCGCATCACATCGTGTCAGACGTGCAATAGTTCTGACATTTTTATCATCTTACAGTATCCTCATTGCCGACGCACAGCCTATCAAAGGCACGGTCAATGATTCTTCCAACGAACCAATCATAGGTGCAACAATTAAGGTAAAACAGAAACCGTCGCTTGCCGCAGTCACCGGTTTGGATGGCTCTTTCACCATCGACTGCGACATCAAAAATCCCATTTTCATCTGCTCCTATATAGGATGCAAGACCGTAGAGCAGGAGGTGACATCAGACGATGTAGTCATCACGCTTCCTGAAGAAGCTGTCGTACTTGGCGAGGTGACAATCACCGCCATGAACACCGGAAACGGCGAAATAGGCGCTCGCACATTGGAACGCACCGCACCCAATGTCATCAACATCATGAGCGCTGCCGCCATCGACTTGTCGCCCGATGTCACCGTGGCCAACGTCATACAACGCATGAGCGGCGTCACCGTGGAGCGCAACGGCACGGGCGAAGGGCAATATGCCATACTCCGCGGCATGGACAAGCGCTTCAACTACACCCTCGTAAACGGCGTCAAGATACCATCGCCCGACAATAAAAACCGTTTCGTGCCTCTCGACATGTTCCCCTCCGAGATGCTCGACCGATTGGAAGTAATCAAATCGCCTACTGCCAATCTTGAAGGCGACGGAATAGGCGGCGCCGTAAACCTCGTGATGAAGGACGCCCCCTACAATCGCCAGTTGAACATCAACTTATCCACAGGCTACAATGCGCTCTTTTTCAACCGAGACTTCCAATCTTTCAACTACGGCGCCATCGTCAGCAAATCGCCGTTCGAACGCAACACCTCGGCCGACTATAGCGTCACGTCAGCCGACTTCTCTTCCGACAACTTCCGCACCAAATCGCGCCGCCCGCTGCCCGATTTCAACCTAGGGATATGCTACGGCGACCGTTTCTTTGACAACCGTTTCGGAGTGATGCTGTCGGGAACGTGGCAAAACGTAGCGCGAGGCAAGGACAGCGACCTTTACTACAAAGTGAGTGGAAACAACTACGGCATCGAGCACCGCCTTTTCTCCGAACAGGTACATCGCCTCGGCCTACACTCCAAACTCGACTACCATTTCAACATGGACAACAACTTGCAGCTCTACCTCGGATATATGGACATGATTACATCTCAGGTGAGAGATGCTCGCGACGACAAGACATGGACAATGCGTATGAGATACAACCGCCAACGCATCATGACCGCCAACCTCAACGGCGAGCATAAACTGCTCGACGGCGCCCTGAAAATCAACTGGCGCGGAGTAGCATCTAAAGCCACATCTATCACACCCGACAATGCCCTTATCACCATGCAGGGCACCCATGTGAGCACCAGTGGCGCCGCCACCCGTCGTTGGGAGCACAACTCCGACCGCGATTTCGCCGGATACGCCGACCTTCAATACTCGCTCAACAACGATTGGCTTATCATTGCCGGCGGCATGTACCGCGACAAGCAACGCACCAGTTTTTTCAACGAATACACCTTCGACTCCGCCACAGGGCCCGAGCACGTGCAAGTGTATGGCGTAGACTGGACCGACTTCGACCAGATTGAGATGGTGCCCCGCGAATACGGCAACATCGGCGACCCGCTCAACTACGACGCCACCGAGCGCATCGGCGCTGCATATCTCATGGCAAAGTACAATAGCCGCTATTGGGAAGCCAACGCCGGAGCGCGCATGGAGCACACCGACCAAGGTTACGTATTGAAATACCCTCGCGACGTCGACCCTGAAGGCCGTCAGAAATACTATGACTTCCTCCCGTCGTTCAACGTCAAATACGCCTTGCAGGAACGCATGTCGCTGCGCTTGTCCTACTATGCCGCTATCAACCGCCCCAGTTTCTTCGAGATAGTGCCCTACTCCATAATCAACGAGGAATACAAAGAGAAAGGCAACCCTGATCTCAAGCACACCCGATCGCACAACGTCGACCTCCGCTACGAATACTTCCCCCGTGCCTCGGAGCAAATCATGATTGGCCTTTTCTACAAGAACATCATCGACCCTATCGAATACGGATTGCTCAACGAAGGACAGGACACCTACTACATGCCTATGAACTTCGGCGATGCCAACAACTATGGCGTGGAAATCGACATCACAAAGTATTTCAACTGGATAGGTTTTAAAGCCAACTATACCTACACCCACTCTGCAATCACCACTACCAAACGCAATATGGTAGGCAACGAGATTGTCACTGTCGAACAAACTCGACCGCTCTACGGACAAGCCGCCCACGTAGCCAACCTCTCCATTCTCCTGAAAGACACCCACTACGGGTGGAGCGGACAGATTGCCGGGGGTTACACCGGCAAACGCCTTGCCAACATTTCCAACTGGCTTGACAACGACGTGTGGGAAGCAGGCAGCTTCCGCCTCGACCTGAGCTTCGAGAAAAAATTCAACTGCGGACTCTGCGCATTTGCCAAGATTGGCAATTTGCTCAACACCCCTACCATTCGCTACATCCACAAAGGCCCGCACACCGATGGCGTCACCGATGCCGAACGATATCATGGCAATATCCTTGAACGCAAAGAGCGCCATGGACAATCATTCACTATAGGTTTAAAATATACACTCTAATAATCAGTAATCTAATTATTTACAATTATGAAGAAGATCAATCATTTTATCTACGCAACTGCGCTGATGCTATCAGCTTTCTCGTTTGCCTCTTGTTCCGACGACGACGAGCCCGAGACACCCTCTTCCACTACAGTGACCACCGAGACCACGATGACCGTATCGGGCGTATGGAAAAAAGGTGAGACTATCAACCTCGACCGCCACCTCGTCATCCCCGAAGGCGAATCGCTCACCATCGAAGAAGGCGTTAATGTCATTGTCAGCTCAGCTGGCGTAGGCATCAACCATACTCCTATTGAAATTACCGTCAAAGGAAACCTCTACTGCCGCGGCACCAAAGCCAACCCCGTTGTATTCAGCGTTGACCCGTCGAAACGCACCAATGCCAACATTTTCGCCGGCCTTTGGGGCGGCATCGTTGCCACAGAATCTTGCGAAGAGATGCTCATCGACAACACCATCATCGAATACACCGGCGGCCAAGTGATTGAAGGCTCGCCCGCTGCTGTTGCCGAAATCTACACTGCCGGCGATGATGCATATCCCCAAATCACCACGACCAATATCAACGGCCGTTATATCATCACCAACTCTATCTTGCGCAACGGCTGGAGCGATGGCGTATACCTGATGGGCGGACAAGCCATCATCGCCAACAATGTCTTTGCCGCCAATGGGTTCAGCGGTGCTGAAGCTGTCAACCTCAAAGCCGGCGTCGTAGCCGACGTGTTTGGCAACATCATGTTCTCGCCCAATACCAACGGCCTTAAGCTCTCCTCTTCAGGTCAAAGCGAAACTCGCACCCAGGCTAAAGTCAACGCCTACAACAACACCATCATCAATGCAGGTTGGCGCCGCGACGGCGAAAAGGGCGGTTGCATCTATGCCGAGAAAAACGTCAAAGTCAACGTGGTCAACAACCTCCTTGTCAACTGCAAATTCCGCGCAATGACACCCAACTACAAGAACCCGAACATGACCGACGGCGGCTACGACGACTCCTCAATAATCGACTACAACATGTACGCATCAGGCTCGCAAAAAAGCGACATAGTATTCCCCGAGGAAAGCAACGTGGCTTACGCTTGGGAAGGCTACAACTACTCCCACAAATCCTACAGCCCCGACATCGACACTCACAGCTTCATCTCCCCCGAAGCCAACAAAATCGACCCCCGCTTTGTCAACTTCGGCATCAATAGCGTAAAACTCACCGAATACGTCTACGACAACGCTTGGGATTTCCACCTCGCTGCCGGTTCGCCTGCGCTTAACGGTGCTGCATCGTCGTCGCTCTTCACTCCCTACTTCGCAAATGGCCTTTCGGTAGGCGGCTCTGTAGTATCCTCTGCTTCCCTCGCCCCCTACTTCGGTGCATACTCCACAAAATAATTAAGCATATCACATGATACTTTCAAAAATCAAATCAACACTCGTTGCGGCTGCCATCGGAGTTTGCTCCGTGGCAGCACAGCAACCCGACAATCTCGCCGCCCTCGACGGCAATGTCAATTTCATCGTCGCCAACGACCTAGGCCGTAACGGTTATTACGACCAAAAGCCCATTGCCGAACTGATGGGCACCGTGGCCGAACAAATCGACCCCGAAGCCGTACTTGCCTTAGGCGACACCCACCATTTCGACGGGGTGCAAAGCATCTCCGACCCGTTGTGGATGACCAACTACGAACTCATCTACAGCCATCCCGATCTGATGATCGAATGGTGCGCCATTCTCGGCAACCACGAGTATCGTGGCAATTCGCAAGCCGTGCTTGACTACGCCAATGTGTCGCGCCGTTGGAGCATACCATCTCGCTACTATGCCCGCACATGGGACGATGACGGCATCTCCGTAAAGGTCGTTTTCCTTGACACTACACCTCTTATCGAAAAGTACCACAAGAAAACCGACACCTACCCCGATGTCTACAAGCAGGATGCTGAAGCTCAGCTGAAATGGCTCGACGAAACACTCTCGGCTGCCACTGAAGACTGGGTAGTAGTTGTGGGCCACCACCCAATCTATGCCTATACCACAAAGCCCGACACCGAGCGCGCCGATATGCAGAAAAATGTCGACACCATACTGAAGAAACACCGCGTCGACATGTACATCTGCGGCCATATCCACAACTTCCAGCACATACGCCACAATGGCTCCAACATTGACTACGTAGTCAACAGCTCCGGCTCTTTGTCGCGCGATGTCGAGCCTACCGAGGGCACTCAGTTTTGCAGCGGAGCTTCTGGATTCTCCGTCCTCTCAGCTACCGGCAAGTCGCTCTCCCTCTACATGATTGACAACAACGGCAATATCATCCACACTATCACCCGCAACAAATAATTGCTACGCGAAAATGTCCCGCCGTCGAACATAACGGCTATGCCAAGCGTTAAGTCTAAATTGATTGCACACGACAGTGTGATGATTAATCCCCCACAGCAAACAAATATGATTAGTTAAATATTGAGATCTGCTAATTTAACAATTCCTTATTGTTTACTACCGTGATTAGCGCCGCAACTTCTCCCATCGAGCAGTTGCGGTTTTTTTGTGATAAAGATTACCCTCAGTTATGTTTTACCGACAAGGCCAACCGGGGCATGGCGAATACCATTGACATCAACTTGAAGCAGAGCATCGCAATAAGTGCGCCTACTATAAAACCGACAACGATATCGCCAGGGTAATGCACCCCAAGATACACTCGCGAATAAGATACCACTACCGACCAAGTAATCAACGCTATTGTGGCTCGGCGGTTGGCAAACACTTTGGATAGGAATACCGCCAATGCCATGGTGTTGGCGGCATGGCATGAGGGGAAACCGTACCGACCGCCATGGTAACCATTGACGAGGTGTACCAATGATGAGATGGGATTATCGGGCGACGACGGCCGCAATCGTTCCACAGCCGGCCGTATAAGCGACCCGCACGTCTGGTCGACTATCGTCACCATGATTGCTATAAATACCATGCACACAACGCCTCTCTTCCACCCTAATCGCTTAAACACGAAATATGTAAGAATTAAGTAAAGTGGCACCCATATCAGTTTGTCGCTGAGTGCCCACATTATTGTATCGAGAAAAGCAGTATGGAAACCGTTTATTGCCAACAACAACGCCTCGTCGGCGTCGGTTATCCATTGAAAAAGACTGTGAATGAAAGGCATAATTATTATTTGGTAATAAATATACAAAATTAGGCATCGATTTTGTAGACTTTCTGAATTTCTATGAAAATATATATTAACTTTGCAATTAGCGCGACCGTCAAGCAACAGCGTTGCAAGTAGCGAATGGCAATTCGCCGTTTGCCCTAACAAACATTCACACACCAGGCGGTTGTGCGCATCATAGACATGAAATTACTGATAATAGAAGACGAACGGCAGCTCTCCGACAGCATAGTAAGCTACATGAGCCACGAGGACTATTTGTGCGAGCAGGCATTCGGTTTTCAACAGGCAAAGCAGCGGGTGGAGCTATATGAATACGACTGCATTTTGCTCGACCTGATGCTGCCGGGTGGCTCGGGCCTGGACATGTTGCCTACAATAAAACGGCATCAGCCACAAGCCGGCATAATCATCGTATCGGCCAAGGATGCCCTCAACGACAAGATCGAAGGCTTGCGCCGGGGTGCCGACGATTATCTCGCCAAGCCGTTCCACCTTCCGGAATTGAGCATGCGTATCTTTGCATTGCTTCGCCGCAAATGCTTCCACGCCGACAATGTCATTCGTTCGGGCAATATCACTATCAACCTGCCGCTTCACCAGGTTATAGCAGGCGATAATGTCGTCGACCTCACCCGCTCGGAATATGAGCTGCTATTGTTCTTGGTAGAAAACCGGCACCGCATCGTCTCCAAAAGCGCTGTCGCCGAGCACCTCACCGGCGACATGGCGGATATGCTCAACGACTACAGCTTCGTATATGCCCATATTAAAAACCTTAAAGCCAAACTCAATGCCGCCGGCGCCAAGGACTGCATCAAGACTTTCTACGGCACGGGGTATAAATGGAATGTTGAAGAATGAAACGCCTTATACCTAAGACTTTTTCGCGCTTTTCCCTCTGCTGCTTGGTGCTATATATTGTCACAGCACCGCTTTTCTACTTGGTGACAAAGCTTTATTATGCCGAAGATTTAGCTGAATTAGCCAATGCTGTCAGTAGCCTCGAAAACTTGCCTCCCATGGATTTAGAAAAAGACATCATGGAGGGCATGATGTTGCAATACCTGCTCATTTTCATCGTGGTCAGCATGTCGCTGTACATCACCATGCGCTTTGTCGCTAAACGCATTTGGCGCCCCTTTGAGGACACATTGCACAAGACCGAGGAGTTCAACCTTTCCCAAGACGAGGTGCCTGAGTTCTCCCCCACCGACGTTCTCGAATTTGAGCGCCTCAACAAGTCGCTCCAACAGATGATGCTGCGTAGCACCGAAACCTATCGCATTAGAAAAGAATACACCGAAAACGCATCCCACGAGCTATTGACCCCTTTGGCTGTGATGCGTAGCAAACTTGACCTCCTCATGCAAGAAGAGCTGACAGGCAACCAACCGGCTCTCGTGGCCGACCTTTACGAGCTAAACACCAAGATGGAGCACCTCAACCGCAATCTCCTCCTATTGGCTAAGATCGAAAGCTCGCAATATGATGTCAACGAAGAGATTGTCCTCTATGATTTCGTAGCAAACCTTCTGCCGTCCTACAACCTGCTTAAAAACAGTGGCCGAGTGGTACTGCAAGTCAACGGCGACAATTCCGCAACCATCAGAGCCAATGTGGCGTTGCTGGAATGCATGCTCAACAACCTCATCGCCAATGCCCTACGCCATACACAACATGACGACATCGTCATCACAATCTCAAATGGCACCACGCTGTCGGTAAGCAACCATAGCGATGGGCTGCCATTGAAGCCTTCCGACGTGTTCCGCCGTTTTTACACCAAGGATAACAAGCAGCGCGGCTCGGGCTTAGGCCTTGCCATTGTCAAAGCCATTTGCGACTTCCACCATTGGAATGTCACTTATTCCTATGCCGAAAGCTGCCACGTGTTCACTGTCGCCATACCTCGCTCCGCATCTGCCTCGGCTTAAATCCCTAATTATAATATTCAGAATTTTTTGAGAAAATATTTGCTTATATTGAAATTATTACTAACTTTGCAATAATTACAATTTTTTAATCATTCAGATGATTCCCAAAGCCACATATACCGACGCTCAACTTGCCGAAATGCTCACAAAAGCCGGAATCCGGCTTTCTGCACAACGGATTGCAGTATTCGCCATCGTGGCTAACGGCTCAACCCACCCCACTGCCGACGAGATTTTCTCTGAACTTTCCGAACGTTACCCCTCTCTGTCGCGCACTACCATCTACAATTCTTTGCACACGCTTGTCGACGCCGGCCTTATTCGCCAATTGGAAATCGAAAGCTCAAATATGCGATACGACCTGGTGCCTCAACAACTCCACAGCCACTTCATGTGTTGTAAATGTGGACGCATCTACGACCTTCCAATGCCGCCCGACATCGAAAATTTTGTAGCCAACGGCTTTACTACGCAAAGCATCGACCTCTGTTTCAAAGGCTTATGCCACAATTGTAGCAACAACCATTAATACATATATTTATTACTCAACCCAATAAAATTTTTACAATTATGAAAGACTTAAAAGGTACAAAGACCGAAAAAAATCTTCAGGAAGCCTTCGCAGGCGAGTCAATGGCACGCAACAAATACAGCTACTTCGCATCCAAAGCCCGTAAAGACGGCTTTGAGCAGATTGCTGCCATTTTTGAAGAAACTGCCAACAACGAGAAAGAGCACGCCAAACTTTGGTACAAACTGCTCAACGGCGGCGAAGTTTCCGACACCATGGCCAACCTCCGCGATGCCGCTGAAGGCGAAAACTACGAATGGACCGACATGTACGACCGTATGGCTAAGGATGCCGACGAAGAAGGCTTCACGGCCATTGCCGCCCGTTTCCGCGCAGTCGCTGCCATCGAACGCCACCACGAAGAACGCTACCGCCGCCTCCTCGCCAACATCGAAGAGGGCATCGTATTCTCTCGCGAGGGCGACACCGTTTGGATTTGCCGCAACTGCGGTCATATCGTGATTGGCAAGAAAGCACCCGAGGCTTGCCCGGTTTGCCTCCACAAAAAGAGCTTCTTCGAAATCAAAGCCGAGAACTTCTAATACAAGCACTTATACTATTCGTCATGCAATGCGACAGCCTCCGTTGTCGCATTGCTTTTTTTGCACACTTCCGCTCCCGGTTGCCCTTGGCCAAACACAGGTCATAACGAGAGCGGTGCAAACGCCCTTATACCAGGCATTTGCACCGCTCTCTTTGTATCCCCGTGGGGAGTCGAACCCCAATCGTTGGAACCGGAATCCAATATTCTATCCATTGAACTACGGAGACTCATATCCTGCGCTCCTACCGCCCGACGCTGCCTTCTTTGACTCGTCGCCACGGTTTTTGCGCTTTGAGTAGTGCAAAATTAATCCTTTATTTGTATTTTTGCAAATCAATCGGCCGTTTTTTATTTCTTGCCACGGCGCAAATCCTTCGTGAATTATCCATCTTAAGGCAACGCAACTATTATGAACGTTAGAATTGAGGAAAGCTGGCACAACGCCCTCGCCGACCAATGGGAATTGCCCTATTTCAAATCTCTTACCGACTTCGTAAGGGCCCAATACGCCGCGACTACGGTATATCCCCCGGCTTCTAAGATTTTTGCCGCGTTCGACGCTTGCCCCTTCGACAAGGTTAAAGTGGTAATTCTCGGACAGGACCCCTACCATGGCCCCGGGCAAGCCAACGGCCTCTGCTTCTCTGTCAACCCGGGCGTCCCATTCCCGCCTTCGCTTGTCAACATCTTCAAGGAGGTGTCTTCCGACACCGGTGCCTCCTGTCCTCCCGACGGCGACCTGTCCCGCTGGGCACGGCAAGGCGTTTTCTTGCTCAACTCTGTCCTCACCGTCGAGCAAGGCCATGCCGCCTCCCACGCCTCCCACGGATGGGAAACTCTCACCGACGCGGCCATTATGGCGCTGTCGGCCCGACGTGAACACATCGTTTTCCTCCTCTGGGGCAATTATGCCATCAACAAGGGCCGCCTCATCGACCGCAACCGTCACCTCGTGCTCTCTTCGGTCCACCCGTCGCCGCTCTCGGCCCACCGCGGGTTCTTCGGCAACAAACACTTCTCGCAAGCCAACGCCTACCTACAAGCCCACAACTTAGCCCCCATACAATGGTAAGACTTTTCACTATTATATTATCCCTGTTGGCTCCAATGGCCGCCGCAGCTTTCGACACCATGACGGGCATCTTCGACGATGCTTTCCACTCTCTGCGCATCAGCGTCAACGACAACTACATGGCACCTCCCGTGTTGATAATGGGCACCAACGACTATCTAACTATCTCCTTCGACGAAATCACCGAAAGCAATTCTTTCTTGCGTTATTCGCTAATACATTGCAATGCCAACTGGACACCTTCGCAACTCGTCGAATCGGAATTTCTCGACGGCTTCAATTTCGGCGACATCGACGACTACGAATATTCGCAACTCACTGCCACCCACTACGTCAACTATCGCCTCTCTCTCCCCAACGACCGTTTCCAATTCAAAATATCCGGCAACTACCTCCTCAGGGTATACCGCGACGACAACCCCGACGATATTTTGCTACAATCTCGGTTTATGGTCTCGGAAGCCACTGCAATTGTCAACGCCGACGTGCTCAGCGTTACCGATATCGACTACAACGACGCCCACCAGCAAGTCTCGGTTTCGGTCGACGCCACTAATGCCAATGTCGAAGATGTGTTCAACGACCTGATGGTCTACGTGGCACAAAACGGCCGCCTCGACAACGAGGTCATGGTGCGCCAACCACTACGCGTCTCGGGCAAAACGGCCTTCTATGAGCACCTCCGTCAGCTCATCTTCCCCGCCGGCAACGAATACCGCCGCATCGAAACTGTATCTACCACCTACCCCGGCATGCACGTCCAATCTATCGACTACTACGAGCCATTCTACCATGCAACGCTCGACACCGACTACCCCCGCTCAACCGAAGGCTACTGCTACGACCAAACTCAAAACGGACGCTTCTTCATCCGCGAATACAATTCCTCTTGCTCCGACATCGAAGCCGACTATGTGGTCACCCATTTCTCCCTCGATGCCCCGGAATTGCCCGGCAAATACATCTTCATTGACGGCGATTTCACTTGCCGTCGCTTCGACCCGCAATCGCTCATGTCTTTCAACCGCGCTACCGGCCGTTACGAAAAATCTTTGCTCCTTAAACAAGGTGCCTACAACTACCAATACCTCGCTATCGACGCCGGAGGCAATACCGCCGCCGCCGAAACAGCAACCATCGAAGGCGACTTCTACCCCACTCGCAACGAATACCTCGTCAAAGTCTACACCCGCTACCGCGGCGACCGCTACGACAGGCTAATCGGCGTAACCTCTGTTATTTTCCGCTAAGTCGCTCGTTATTCATTTTTCCATGGACGAAGAAAAAATTATGCTACAGATTCAAAACGCTCTTGTCTCGCTCGACCTTGCCGAACAATTCTTTTGCTGCGACCTCGACGCTTGCTTAGGTCAATGCTGCATAGAAGGCGATGCCGGCGCTCCTGTCACCCCCGACGAAGTGAAACGCATCCAAGAGATACTCCCTATCATTAAACAGGACATGATACCTGCCGGCCTGCGCGAAGTGGAGGCCAATGGCGTCGCCTACACCGACGAGGAGGGCGACCTGGTCACTACTATCGTCGACGGCCGAAACTGCGCTTTCACTTGCTACGCCCCTGGCGGTAAATGCCTTTGCGCTATCGAAAAAGCTTGCCGGGAAGGGCGTATCGATTTCCTTAAACCCGCCTCTTGCCACCTCTACCCGCTACGCCTCACTGTCTACCCCGACTTCGTCGCCGTCAACTACCACCGATGGAAAATCTGCCGGCCTGCCGAAGTCCTCGGCCGTAAATTGGGCATTCGCCTCTACCAATTCCTCAAAGGCCCCCTCATCGCCCGCTTCGGCGAAGCTTGGTACGACGAACTTTGCGAAGCCTGCGAAGCTTACCTCAAAGAATACCCCGACGGCATCAGCCTCTAATCCGGGTCAGCCGCAAATATCGGTTGAATTGCTAAAAGTATCCCCATGTCTCCGACATGGTCTCGTGGTCTACCCCAGGCTTCAACCTGGGGTAGACTGTTGTATACCACCAGTTTAGCCTCGGATAGGCGTCTTGCCAGGCTCGGATATCCCCCCAAAAAAGAAAAAGGCCGGACACAAATGCTTGGCATTTATATCCGGTGTTTACCTGATTGATAATCTTAAAATCTCAGCGAAAATGCGCCATAATGTGCGTAATTTTGTACTCCAATTTTGTAATCATCTGATTATCAATATTGTTTGTGGAGTTGGAGGGATTCGAACCCTCGTCCAAACGCGGAACTAATGAGCTTTCTACATGCTTATTCCTCTATTGGTTTTCGTGCTACGACAGGCTGAGGACTGCCAATCGCAACCTTATCCTCTTTGTCTTCAGACCCTTCTCGAGGATGTCCGGATCCTATTCCCGATTTACCTGCACCGCCTTATCGATTAGTCTCGGGACCTGGACAACCGGGCGATGTCTTGTCTCTGCAACTGTTGCGGAGATTAAGCGTCATCTACTGTTCTTCGATTACGCAGCAAGAGCGTATTGTTTTTCGCCATTTGAAATTTTGATGTCCCTGATTATAGAGCGTAGCCATCATTGCTCTGCATGCTTACTCACCACCTCTACACGCTGTCAAAACCGGTCAACCCCTTTTCTTGACACCCGTTTACACGGTGACTTTGCAACTAACAAAATTACACCTTATTCCTTTTCTACGCAAATATCCCCATAAATTTAACTATATTTAACTACCACCCCATCCATTCCACCCCCCACAATAGCCTCTACCATACCCCCTACATCCCCAGCAAATGACGCAACGCCATCACCGGATGCCTCAACACCATTCGTCGTCCGCTCCACCTCATCACTTCCACTATCTTCCCCCGCATCTCTCCACTGTAGCAATGTATCCTACAACGTCGGCACGTCGGCTTGCTATCGCCAAAATGGCACCGCGATAACCGCCCCTTCGCATACTCCGCCAACGCCTCGCATTCCCTACACAACCCACCTTCCGACTCGTGCCCATTTCCTCGGCAATACATCGTTATCATCAGCTCCACCGTCGCCTTCTCCCGTTCTATTCGCTTGCCCATCTCTTTCTCACATTCTCTCTTTCTCACATTCTCTCTTTCCCACATACACATGACAACGGCGTCCCATAGCTACCCATGAGACGCCGAGCCTTTGTATTTCATCAAAAATTATTTGCCAAAATAGCGTTTGTACAAACCGGCAAAGCCCTGGCCGTGACGCGCCTCGTCTTTTGCCATTTCATGTACTGTGTCATGGATTGCATCCAAGTTACGCTCTTTGGCATTGCGAGCTATACGCATCTTGTCGGCATTTGCTCCAGCCTCTGCATGCATACGTTTCTCCAAGTTGGTCTTCGTATCCCATACACAGTCGCCAAGCAACTCTGCAAACTTAGCTGCATGCTCTGCTTCCTCATAAGCGTAGCGACGGAAAGCCTCGGCGATTTCGGGATAACCCTCACGATCGGCCTGACGCGACATCGCCAAATACATGCCCACCTCGCAACATTCGCCATTGAAGTGCGTATTGAGATCTTTTATCATCTCTTCGCCTGTGCCTTTGGCTACTCCTATTTCGTGTTCTGTCACGAAATTAAGTTCTTCGGTAGTATCCAATTCTTTAAACTTGCTCTTCGGAGCACCGCAAAGAGGACATTTCTCAGGTGCCTCATCTCCTTCATGTACGTAGCCACATACTACGCATACAAACTTCTTGTGCATAATCTTGTCAATGTTTAGATAATTATACTTTCTATTCTCTATTCAGTTCCGCATTCACTCAGCCACAAACCAGCCTCCTAATGCAGGAACACACAAAATTAAAAATTGCACGTCTATTATGCAAACGATTTAAATATTTTTTTGTTAAATTTTCGCGCCCCTTCCGCCATGGCATCACCGCTTAGTTCTGTGCATGGACTTCAGTCCAATGCCACCACCTACATATCCCCACCGCCGCGCAGGCGTCCGCAGCGACGCCGATTATTAGTAGCCCCGTACGCCGAGCGCAGCGAGGTGTGCGGGGAGGGGGAGCCGATTTACATCGCCCGCCTATATATGCGTCGAGCGGGCCGACATTGCTGCCGCCCGCCCGCTATATCTACATTGCGGTATACCTTCTTACGATATCACATTGTGGGCCTTGAACACCTTCTCTATCTTCTCCAAAGCCGTCGTCACCTGCTCATGCGTGTGCGTTGCCATCAACGAGAATCGTATGAGCGTGTCATGAGGAGCTACTGCCGGCGATACTACCGGGTTCACAAAGATTCCCTCCTCAAACAGGTCGCGAGTGATCGCAAACGTCTTGAAATTATCTCGTATAAACAGAGGTATTATCGGCGTTGACGTATTACCTATCTCGCAGCCCATATTCCTGAAGCCTTCAAGCGCGAAATTCGTCACTTCCCACAGCTTCTCCTGACGCTCCGGCTCTGTCTGCATTATCTCCAACGCCTTCAATGCCGCTGCAGTCGATGCCGGCGTAATCGACGCCGTAAAGATATACGAACGCGAGTGGTGACGCAAGAAGTTGGTTATCTCCTTGTCCGTAGCTATAAAGCCTCCAAGCGATGCAAACGACTTCGAGAATGTTCCCATCACCAAGTCTACATCATCTGTCACTCCAAAATGGTTGCATGTACCGCGACCGCCTTCACCAAACACTCCGATGCCATGGGCCTCATCGACCATCACCGATGCATTATACTTCTTGGCAAGCCGTACTATCTCCGGCAGATTGGCCACATCGCCCTCCATCGAGAACACGCCATCTGTCACGATTAGTTTCACTTTGTCAGGATCGCACTTCTGCAACTGCTTCTCGAGCGACTCC
>JAQXRH010000064.1 GCA_029218425.1 Bacteroidales bacterium
CCAATAGAACTTGCCGCGATATTCCATTATCGGTACATTCGTATTCATCCGTTTGAAGATGGTAACGGACGTATTGCCCGATTGATGGTCAATTACATACTCACTCGCCATGATTACCCTATGATAGTGGTACGTAGCCGTAAGAAAAAAGAGTATTTAGAGGCGTTGCATCGTACAGACCTGACTGTCGGTGCAGCACCTTTACTTGGCGCACATGCCTCAAAGCGCGACATTCAACAGTTTCTCACTTACTTTACGAACCTCTTTATTGACGAGGTGTCATATGACATACAGTTCCTGACTGAGCGCGGAGATAATGTATGGTGGTTTGATGGCGAACGAGTGAAATTCCGTAGTGCAACCACCAGCATAATACTGAATCGCATGTATGAGCAGCCGAATAGTACCATACCCCAACTGGCAGAGGCTGCAGGTATCAGTCTTACAGCAGTAAACAAGCAGTTACGACTGCTTACTGAGAAGGGATATATCACTCGTACAGAGAAAGATAATTCTTGGAGACTAATTATCACGCCATCAGTATAACGCATAAATCACGCATAAACGTATGATTTAAGGAAATACATGGCATGAATACTCAAACGTCCTGAAGTACTTCTTGTGTGACGTTGCAAAATCACTGTGGGCAAGGTATTTGTTCTATCCTCTAGGAGTATTTGTTCCTTTCTTTCCCCCTCAAATATTGCATTTCGTAACACATACGACACATGCATCCTTATAAGTCTTATAAATCCGCCGGGCGACGCATCCGCGCCGCCGCGCTTCACTCCGCCCCTATCACCCTCAATATCTCCTGCTCGAAATTGGGCGTCAGCACCCCCTTGCCTATCGCGGCGCGTATCTCGCCCAGCGTCCAAAACCGTCCCCCAGCAAGCTCCTCGCTCGGCGCCACTTCGCCGTCGTACACAGTGCGATACACGTTCACATACTCGCTCTCACGCTCGCTCTCAAACACATACGACATCATATACTCCGGCTCGAAATCCGTAACCCCCAATTCCTCCCTCACTTCCCTACGCAACGCTTCGGCCACCTGCTCCCCATAATCCACATGGCCGCCTACCGCCGTATCCCACTTCCCCGGCTGTATGTCCTTCCATTCCGGACGCCGCTGCAAGTACAACTCGCCACGGCTGTTGAACAGATGCAAATGCACCACCGGATGCAATAGATGCGACCCGCTATGGCACTCCCCGCGCGTCGCCTTCCCCACTACTCGCCCCTCGCTATCTACTATCGGGAACAGCTCCCGCTCATTATCTTTCATGACCTTCTTTGCGTATTTTTCAACAAAGTTAACACTTTTATCACCATATCCCACCACGGCCTACTTTTTTTTGATACTATTCCGATTTTAGTTAACTTTGCATACTGATTTTTATCCCTCAACGATATGACAGCAATCGACATACTTATCCTGCTCATTTTCATCGTTTCAATCATCTACGGTTTGCGGCGTGGGGTATTCTCCCAGATAGGTTCAGTTGGGGGCGTCATCGTGGGCATCATTGCCTGCCGTCTTTTCGCCGGCGCGGTTACCGACCTTTTCACTGGCGACAACCCCGACCCCAACGACATCTACGTAAGCGGCGTCTTCGCCAACGTCATCATCTTCATCGTAGCTTTCATAGCCGCCCGGCTACTCGCCCGGCTCATCAAATCCGTTTCCGACTCCCTCCACCTTTCCATCTTCGACCGCATCGCCGGCGCCTTATTCTCGCTCTTTGAGTGGTTTCTCATCTTCTCTCTACTCCTCAATATATGGCAAGCCTTCAGGCCCGATATCGACATCACTTCCGGCAGCCGCATCGCCGACGGTCGCGCCGCCAAAGCCGTGGTCGACTTCGCCCCCAAAATCCTCGGCAGCGAGACTTTCAAGGATTTCGTCACTGCCGTGGCCAACGTCGGCAATCCCGACCAACCTTCCAATGACAATTAACTCATTCCACCAGGTATGAAAGACAATGATAAAACCAACGATATAATCACCGATGCCACTTCCGGCGACTACAAATACGGCTTCGTCAGCGACATCGACACCGACATCATCCCCGTCGGCCTCAACGAGGACGTCATTCGCCTCATCTCCGCCAAGAAGCACGAACCGCAATGGCTCCTCGACTTCCGCCTCGAAGCCTACCGCTATTGGCTCACCCTCGAAATGCCCCACTGGGCTCACCTCGACATCCCCGACATCGACTACCAAGCTATTAGCTACTATGCCGCCCCCCGCAAAAAGGAGGGTCCAAAAAGCATCGACGAGGTCGACCCCGAGCTTATTGACACTTTCAACCGTCTCGGCATTCCCCTCGAAGAACAGAAACAGCTGTCGGGCATGGCGGTCGACGCCGTCATGGACTCCTCGTCGGTCAAAACCACCCACCGCGAGAAGCTCGCCTCGCTCGGCATTATCTTCTGCTCTTTTTCCGAAGCCGTCAAGGACTACCCCGACCTGGTGCGTAAATACCTCGGCTCGGTGGTGTCCTACCGCGACAATTTCTTCGCTGCCCTCAACTCGGCCGTTTTCTCCGACGGCTCTTTCGTCTACATCCCCAAAGGGGTGAGATGCCCTATGGAGCTGTCGACCTACTTCCGCATCAACGCCTCCGGCACCGGCCAGTTCGAACGCACGCTCATCGTGGCCGACGACGACGCCTACGTAAGCTACCTCGAAGGATGCACCGCCCCGCAACGCGACGAAAACCAGCTCCACGCTGCCATCGTCGAAATCATCGTCGAAGAACGCGCCGAAGTAAAATACTCCACGGTGCAAAACTGGTATGCCGGCGACAAGGACGGCCGTGGCGGCATCTACAATTTCGTCACCAAACGTGGCCTCTGCCGGGGCGACTTCTCCAAGCTATCATGGACACAGGTCGAAACCGGCTCGGCCATCACCTGGAAATACCCCTCCTGCATCCTCAAAGGCGACAACTCGGTGGGCGAATTTTACTCCGTGGCCGTCACACGCAACCGCCAACAGGCCGACACCGGCACCAAGATGATACACATAGGCCGCAACTCCCGCTCCACTATCGTATCCAAAGGCATCTCCGCAGGCGAAAGCCAAAACTCCTACCGCGGACTCGTCAAAGTGGTGCCAGCAGCCGACGGTTGCCGCAACTACACGCAATGCGACTCCCTGCTGCTCTCTTCGCGTTGCGGCGCCCACACTTTCCCCTACATCGACGTCAAAAACCCCACCGCGGTAGTAGAGCACGAAGCTACCACTTCCAAAATATCCGAAGAACAG
Organism: Bacteroidales bacterium; assembly: GCA_029218425.1. Taxonomy (GTDB): domain Bacteria; phylum Bacteroidota; class Bacteroidia; order Bacteroidales; family Muribaculaceae; genus JAGBWK01. The sequence continues at coordinate 3,275 of JAQXRH010000064.1, forward strand.
CTTTTCTACTGCAACCAACGCGGCATCCCCTCCGAAGAAGCCGTCGGCCTTATCGTCAACGGCTACGCCAAGGAGGTCATGAACAAGCTCCCTATGGAATTTGCCGTCGAAGCCCAAAAACTCCTGCAAATCACCCTCGAAGGCTCGGTAGGTTGACCCTCACCGCACCCTTTCATTATAGTTTTCCACAATCGTTTTTATCATAAATCATATAATCACACCACTCCACACCATGTCAGCTCAACAACCCGAAATACTCCTCGATGTCAAAGACCTCCACGCTTCCATCGGCGATAAAGAAATACTTAAAGGCATCAACCTTACCATCCGCCGCGGTGAAGTTCACGCAATCATGGGTCCTAACGGCTCCGGCAAATCCACCTTCTCATCGGTACTCGCCGGCAACCCGGCTTTCACCGTAACCCAAGGCTCGGCTACGCTCCATGGCATCGACCTCCTCGCCCTTTCTCCCGAAGACCGTGCCCACGAGGGCATTTTCCTCTCTTTCCAGTACCCGGTGGAAATCCCCGGCGTGTCGATGGTCAACTTCATGCGCGCCGCTGTCAACGCCAAACGTAAATATTTCAACCTCCCGCCCATGTCGGCTACCGATTTCCTCAAACTGATGCGCCAAAAACGTGCCGTCGTCGAACTCGACAACAAGCTCGCTTCACGCTCGGTCAACGAGGGCTTCTCCGGCGGCGAGAAAAAACGTAACGAGATTTTCCAAATGGCCGTTCTCGAGCCTCAGCTCTCCATTCTCGACGAAACCGACTCCGGTCTCGATATCGACGCGCTCCGCATCGTCTCCCAGGGCGTCAACACGCTCAAGACCGCCGACAACGCTACCATCGTCATCACCCACTACCAGCGCCTCCTCGACTATATCAAACCCGACTTCGTCCACGTGCTCTACAAAGGGCGCATCGTCATGACCGGCGGACCCGAGCTTGCCCTCCAGCTCGAAGAACGTGGCTACGACTGGATCAAAGAAGAAAACAAAGACTGATATAGCATCGGAGTTCTCCGAGCTCTCAGAGTTCTCAGAGCTCTCCGAGTCCTCCGAGCCCTCCAATCCCCCAATCACTAAAACCCACCACCTTGAAAACTTCGATTGACCAATATATCGACCTTTACCGAGACAACCGCGACGCTATCGATGCCGGCTCCGCACCCGTCATCAATGCGCTACGCCCATCGGCTCTCGATGCGCTGAAGGGCCGACGCCTCCCCGTCAAAGGCGACGAAGGCTACGAAATCTCTTCTATCGACGACATCCTCGCCCCCGACTACGGCCTCAACATCGCCCGCCTCAACATACCGGTCGACGTAGCCGAGTCTTTCCGCTGCGATGTCCCTAACATGTCGTCGCTAATGGGCGTCGTGGCCAACGACAAGTTCGTAGCCACCAAATCGCTCCTGCGCAACATCCCCGACGGGGTAACCGTCATGTCGCTCGCCGAAGCGGCCTCCCGTTTCCCCGACAACGTGGCCAAAATCTACGGCAAAATAGCCCCCCTCGACAACCCTATGGTGGCCCTCAACTCGCTCCTCCTGCAGGACGGAGTATATATCCACGTCGACAAAGGCGTTCACCTCGACCAGCCACTCCAGATTGTCAACATCTTCCAAAGCGAAGTGCCGCTCCTCGCCATGCGACGCATCGTGGTCGATGTCGACGACGATGCCGACTTGCGACTCCTCCTCTGCGACCACTCCCACAATGCCGATATCAACTACCTCGGCCTGCAAATCGTCGAAGCACGCCTCGGCAAGGGCGCCCGGCTCGACATCTACGACATCGAGGAGTCAACGCCTGCTACCCATCGCATCTCCCTTGCCTTCGTCCATCAAACCGACAACTCTGCGTTCCTCGGCAACACCACGACGCTCCTCAACGGCTTCTCCCGCAATAACTACACCGTCGACATCGTCGGTGAACACTGCTCCACAGGCCTCTACGGCATGGCCATAGGCTCGCGCAACCAGCATATCGACAACTCTACCGTCATCAACCACCGCGCCGGCCGTTCGTCGTCCAACCAGCTTTTCCGCTACGTCCTCGACGACGAGGCTCGCGGCGCTTTCGAAGGGCTCATCGAGGTGTTCCCCAACGCCAAATTCACCGAAGCGTTCCAAACCAACAACAACATCCTCGCTTCCCAGTCGGCGCTGATGCACACCAAACCGCAGCTCATCATCAACAACGACGACGTGAAATGCTCCCACGGCGCCACTACCGGCCAACTCAACAACGAAGCCCTCTTCTACATGCAAACCCGCGGCATACCTCGCGACATGGCCCGCACTATGCTCATGCAGGCTTTCATGGTCGATGTCATTGACACCGTGGCCCTCGAGGCCGTACGCGACCGCCTACGCCACCTCGTCGAAAAACGCTTCGACGGCACCCTCTGCGCCTGCGAGAGCTGTCGCAAGCTCTTGTAAATGACTTTAAAATATAAATTTTATATAAAATACAGGCCGGAGGCTCACGCTTCCGGCTTTTTTTATTTGATATGGAATATAAATTAACACTAAAATTACATATTCTTACTTTTTATTTGCATATCTTTGCTTTCGCACTGTTGCCCTCGCAGCTTAAACGACTGTAAACTATTACCATAACCGAACATAAACCACATCATGAAGAAAATTTTTCTTACGTGTGCGCTCGCCTCGGCAAGCGTGCTGGCCGCAACGGCCTATGACGGTGACACCAGTGAATGGATGAAGCACATCCCCGGCTCCACATTCGCCTGCCAGGTGACCATCCCCGGCTCCCACGACTCCGCTACCGGCGAGGGATGGGCCATCGGCTCCACATTGGGAAGCACCTATTCGCAGGCGCAGGACGTCAAAATCGATGACCAGCTCGCCCGCGGTGCACGAGGTTTTGACATACGCCCCAACTGGAGCAGTAACAAATGGGTATGCGCCCACGGCATGCACAATACAAAACTCTCTCTTACCGACTGTTTTAACAAATTTGTCAGTTTTCTTGATGCCAATCCCTCGGAGTTCATCGTGATACACATATTCCACGGCGGCAGCAGTGACTGGTCAGATAGCAACAAGGCCGATTTCCCAAAATTCCTCGAAGGATACAAGGATCGTCTCATCAACTTCCGGCGCGACCTCACCGTCGACGAGCTTCGCGGCAAAATCCTCATCTTCTCTCGCGAGAATTACAACGGCGACCCCTACGGCGCCAAATTCAACGAGTCGTTGCGCCAGGACTACGGCTGGGGCAGCTGGATTGACTGGGACCGCCAGACCAACATCACCGCATCAGGTATCATCGAGAGCAATCTCTCACAGGGCCGTGTCTACTATCAGGACCTCGCAGCCACCTACGAGGATGGCAAGCAACAGGAAAAACTTGACGGCATCCGCCGTCTCCTGGACTTCACCACGGCCTACCGTCCCACAAACCCCGAAACCTGTATCTGGTATTTCAATTTCGCATCTGGCTACAACCAGGTGACAAGTCTGTTTGGCAACAACATTTCCAAGAGCGACGGCTACCGTGGCAACGCCACCTACACCAACCCCTGTTTCATCGACTATCTTAAGGCTAACCCCGGCCCCGCCGGTGTTGTCCTCGCCGACTATATCTGCACCGACAAGTCTGGCAGCTACAACACCCGCGGTGCCGAACTCATCGATGTGCTCATCGACAACAACTTCCGGTATCTCGATTGGGTTGAAAATGGCGTAGGCCAAGCCACTCCCTACTCCCCCTCGGCCGACTCCGGCGCACAGGTCTCCTGGACAATTGATAGTGCATCAACGAAATTTCATGGCACTCAGCGCTCCGCCGCCGTAATGGCCGACTTCTCGGGCAACGGCAAGCTCGACATCATCTCGGGTGGCGGCAACGACCATGTCAAGCTGCTCATCAACAACGGCAACTGGGACATCGTCGAGCTCCACAACCAGCCCAAAGGTGTGGTTCAGAACAACTACCCCCACTACTGCACCCTCGACTTCAACAACGACGGCAAGGTCGACCTTCTCGTCTCTGGCGTATCCGAACACTTCGACAACTACGTCTCTCACAATGTCCCCTACGCCAAAATCACATCATGGGCCGAAAACAACAGCCCCAAAGAGGGGTATGCCATGACAGCCCTCTACGAGAACCTGGGCGACAATACTTTCCGCCTCGTGGAGAAAACCGGGCTTCCCGTCATCGCCGCCTGGCACGGTAAGAACAATGTCGGCCAGACTTCGCAGCCCATTCCCTTTGCCGTAGGCGACTTCGACCACGACGGTTACGTCGACATTGCTGTGACAGGTATAGTCATCGCCGCAGGCGAGAAAGCTACCGCGTCCCTCTACCGCAATCAGGGCAACGGCACATTCGCCAAGTATGCATCGTTCAAACCGGTGATCGGCAACGTCCACTTCGCCGACCTCAACAACGACGGCTGGCTCGACCTCGTGTTCGACGGACAGCAGAACGAACAGAACGACGCTCTCAACTCCGCCGGCAGCAACGGCCGCATCTATCTCAACAACGAAGGCAACGGTTTCATCGACGTCACTTCCGACAAGGTGCGCTTCTACACCACCCGCGCCGGAGGTTCCGTTCTCGCCGATTTCAACAAGGACGGTTATCTCGACCTCTTCACAATGGGCTGGGGCGACAACGGCATCAACTACGCCGGTCTGCTCAACTACAACAACCACGGGACCAACGGAAAAGGCGACGTCTTCATTACCCCCGACCGTCTTGTCGACGCCTATGGACTCAACGGAGCCGAACAGCTTCGCATCCTCGCCCGCGACGTCAATACCGACGGCATCCTCGACATCATCTATGACGGTGCCCACGACAACACTGTCTACTACGGTTCGGAAGCCATGAAGTTCACCCGCGGTGATGCTATGGGATGCCGTGGCGGTGGTGGCGACGACTCTGCAAGCGCTTTCGGCGATGTCAACGGCAACGGTCTCATCGACCGATACCAGACCGGATGGCAATGGTATGACGACGAGACCGGAGGAATACGCCACGGGCAGGGTGGCTGGAACTGGGAGGCCTCGCTCTACGGCAATACCTCGTCATTCGCTGCTCCTGATCTCGACAAGCCCGCAAATGTAAAGGCAATTCTGACCGAAGATTATATTACCGTGACATGGAATGATATCGACGACATCACCGCAGGCTATAACGTAGTGATTTGGGACGAGGCATCAGGCACCGTGGTGTCCAACATCCCCGTAAATCCATCGTTTGAAAAACTAACCGTGGCCGACGGCAAAGAAGCGGCAATCCGTCCCGGAGTCGGCAGATACACCGTGAAGACGCCCGCAGTCAAAGACCGTGCTCTTCCGGCATTCAAGGTCGGTGTACAGGCCGTCAGCCTTTACCATGAGAAAAACTCCCCCATTACCTGGGCCGTCGAGGCGAGCGGAGTAGAGAACGTCAACGGACACACCGACACGGTGGAGGTGACTGTCGCCGACAACAGCGTCATGGTGAAAGCTTCCGCCGACTGCGATGTCAGAATCATAGACCTCCTCGGTCGTACCGTAGCCGCAGGCAAAGCCAACTCCCCGATAACTCTCGCTTCTAAAGGCATCTACATGGTAACAACACCCACCTCATCAGTGAAAATCAAAAAATAGTTTGCCCGGAGCGCGGCTCTTTCGCAAACAGTTGCCTGGAACGGAGTGCGGCTCTTTCGCAAACAGTTGTAAATAATTCAAGAATTGCAAAATATGGGTCAGAGGCTATTGTCTCTGGCCTTTTTTATCCGATATGATATAAAAGGGGCCGGCATCACTCGATGCAGCCCCTCTTTGCATTTCTTTTATCGGGATAGTCGGACATCAATCCCCGCCAAGCGGACGATACTCGCCTCCCTTGCCTATCGTGGTACCCGACTCCTCGGCCTTCACATTGGCATAGGCATGGCCCATGGTCATCAGCTTAAGCTGCGAACGGAAATCCTTCTCGTTCAACGGCGTAGTGACGTGCACGGTGCGCGTAGCCCCCGGCAGGATATCTATATAATTGTCGGAGAAGAAATTGTCTATGCCGTCGAGCGACAAGAACACTCCGCGGGCAAACACATCGGTGGTCATCGTCACATCATAGCCATCGCCCGATGCCGCTATCTTCACGTCGATATTCGGACGCTCATAGTTCATATACTTCTGACGTATCGCATAACCGATATTGCTATACGTGCGCTCGGCAGTGGCAAAATCGGTCACGAAAATATAATCGCCCTTGAACGCATCGCCTATGAGGTTCTTGACATTCTCGGTGTAGATTACCTTCGACGACAACGGCTCTGCCGTATGCTTCACTTCCTTGGTCATTACCACATTGCCCTTGAGGTCCATCACCCGCAACGTCATCTTCCCTTTCACCTTGCTGCGACGGTCGTTGACTACCGAGATGGTCAATGTATCACCAGTGAACAACGGCGACACCAGCACATCGTCGAGGGCATACTTGCTGAAATAGTGCTGCGCTTTCCATCGGCCGTACCAGTCGCGCGACGACCACGATGCCACCGGCCAGCAGTCGTTGTGCTGCCACACCAGCGACCCCATGCAGTGGGGCATGTCGCGGCGGTGGGCCTCAAAAGCCGTCTTGATGGCATCGCCTTGCAATATGCCGCCTACATAGAGGAACGTGGGGAAATCCTCCGGCACGCGGTATTCGTCACGCATATAGTCGCGTATCAACCCGTTGGCATACGACCCGGCACGCTGGTGGTCCATCATGGCATCGGAGTTGTAACGCCAATCACGCTCTTGCGGAGCATATATCTTCAACGACTCAAACTCGGGGAACGACTGGAAACC
>JAQXRH010000065.1 GCA_029218425.1 Bacteroidales bacterium
GCGGGATGTTTGAGGGTGTCTTCGCGAACAATCGAGAAGTCTTCCACTCCATTGAGGTAGAGGTTCATGCGGGCAATGGACGATGTGAGGGCGTTGATTTCCTGTCCGAACACCTTGACCGACTGCCATAGCTGGCCTTTCTCGCGGAGATAGTCGAGGCATTTCACCAGCATACCACCGGAACCGCAAGTTGGATCGTAGATGCTTTCACCGGGTTGCGGTTTAAGTATCTCAGCCATGAGAGTTACAACAGTGCGGTTGGTGTAAAACTCCTGAGCCGTGTTGCCGGCATCGTCGGCAAACTTGCCGATTAGGTATTCGTAGGCCTGCCCCATTTCGTCTGCAGGGCAAGCGGCAATCGACAGATTGTAGCGCGAGAAGTCTTCGATGAGCGACGTAATGATGTGATCGGGCATCTTGTTCTTATTGGTCCAAATGTCTTTGGGCCCGAAGATGCCTTCAAGACCTCCAACTACACGACCATCTGTGTGAACACCGGGGTTGGCTTGCTCGATGGCGATAAATGCCTCGACAAGTCGCTGACCAACGTTCTCGGTCACGGCGCGAACGTCACGCCAGTGGGCATGGTCGGGAATACGGATGGCAAAATCCTCGGCCTGCTGATTGGCGTATTCTGTGCCACCTTCGGCCACATAGCCACTATACTGCTCATCATATACATCGCTGATGCGCTTAAAGAATAGAAGAGGGAAGATGTATTCTTTGTAACCGGCGGCGTCAATCTGGCCACGTAGTCTCACGGCAGCTCCCCAAAGGAACTGCTTCATTTCGTCAAGCGTCAATCGACGCGGGACGTCGGTGTATGGTTTTACTTCTACCATGATCATGAATTAATGAGTGAGGCAAATTCGGCTTCGGCGGCTCGTACATCGTCGATTGCTTTACGGAATTCTGCAAGCACTTCGGCATACGGACGGATTTCCTCACGGTGATAATCTACATAACGATTTGGCGAAAGGTTCCAGTCTTTCTCCTTTACTTCGTCGAGGGTAACGACCTTCGCGAAGTCTTCTACGTTCTCGTAGTTGGCATACAGTTGATAGATGCGGTCGACGTCAGCCGGTTCGAGCACATTCTGTGCGCGGCGCGGAGTGAGTATCTTTGTAGCGTCAATCATCAAGATACGTGCCGAGTGACTTGCAGGTTTGAAACGGCGAAGTATGAGGAAGCACGGTGAGAGGCCGGTGCCGTAGAATAGTTTGTCTCCAAGCGTTACTACGGACTCTACAAGGTCGGCCTCGATGAGCTGGCGCCGCATATCCTTCTCCTGATTGCGGAACAATACGCCCTGTGGCATCACCACTGCCATGCGGCCACCGCCTCCGTCGGCTTTGCCGGGTGCCATAGAGCAGACCATGTGCTGAATCCATGCGAAATCGCCGCATGAGTCGGATGGCGTTCCGTATATATTACGACCATATCGGTCGCTGCTCCACTCGGCAGCGCCCCATTTGTCGAGCGAAAACGGCGGATTAGCAATCACACAGTCAAAGCGGGCAATTGCCCCATTCTGTAGCACCTTGGGGTTGCGGAGAGTATCGCCCTGCATCACATTGAAGTCAGCTGCGCCATGTAGGAAAAGGTTCATCTTGGCGATGGCTGCATTGGTCACGTTCTTCTCCTGACCAAAAATCGAACCACAGCAAAGGTTGTCATGGTTCATATGATGAACGGCCTCGATGAGCATACCGCCGGAGCCACAGGCAGGGTCGTAAACTGTTTCTCCAGGTCGGGGGTCGAGAATGCGCACGAGTAGCTGCACCACAGGGCGGGGTGTGTAAAACTCACCGGCCTGCGCTTTGCTGTCGTCAGCAAACTTTTTGAGAAGGATTTCGTATGCGTCGCCCATAAGGTCGGCTGCATAGTCGTTGTTGCCGAGGCGACGAGTGGAAAGATGCTCAATGAGGTCACGAATTTTGCTGTCAGGGAGGCTGGCCTTGTCGGTCCACTTCTGCGCGGAAAATGTGGAGAGCACGCCATAGAGCGTTTCTGGATTGGCAAGCTCGATTTTGCGCATAGCGTTGACGATAGCTGCACCGAGGTTTTCGCTACGCGAGCGAACATCCTCCCATGAGCAGCCTTCGGGAATCACGAAGCGATGTTGCTCGGGCAGTGCGGCGAATTCGGCATCGCCGCCACTCAAGTCCATAGCGGCTTCTGTTTCCTCTTGATATACGTCGCTTATGCGCTTGTAATAAAGCAGCGGAGTGATGTATTCTTTAAAATTATCCTGCGACACAGGTCCGCGAAGCTTGTTGCAAGCCTCGTAGAGATAATTGTACAGATCCTGCGCTCCCGACAATTCCTTCTGTATTTTCACACTCTTTTTAGCCATCAATATGTTATGTTAGCTTTGTCTATTATCATGAAGTTATTTAAATGGGGGCATAGCTCGCCATATAACTGCAAAGTTACGAAATATTTTTTAAAATCAGCGAAGGTTTTTGATATGTTTAATGACATATTTTAACGCAGGATTTTCGCTGGTTTGCAGTTTTCGCCGCAAAGATAAAAACGGGGATGGGCAAAAATCTTTCACATCTGAATTATTAATTCTTAACTGGGCAAAGATTTTTTGCCGCGATAGGGATGGACCGCGCCAGCAGCCGCGAAACTCGTTTGAGCGAACCCGGACGGCGGAGACTTTGGCTCCGGAGCAGTTCTTTGCCGAGGCAAAGCGTCTTTCAGACGATGATACGACAGCCCGGCGGCTTTAGCCGCATCGCCCAAACTTAAAGCACGCCGGCCACGTTGATTGAAAATGTGTCGCGGTATGGGAATTTTTGCGGTGGGTCTTGCTCGCAAGCGAACGTGCACCGGCTTCGCCGACAAGCACTGCAAGCCCACTCGCGAGGGCTTCGCCGTTCACAGCCACGCTACAAAATTCCCGTTGTCGGGAAAGCGTAACTTTCCCTATACGGGAATTTCTCGCAGCCGATGTATAGCGTATCGAAAGCGTCGGTGCCATCGGTGCGGTGTTCGAGGAGTGTTCTTTCTCCGCAGGCTACGAAAGCGGCAAGCCGATGACTTCCGACTCTGCAAGTTTTTCGCTGCCTTTGTCCTTTCGGTCATCGCCTTTGGCGCTTTGCTTTGCCGACAGCTATTGCTCCCGGCAGAAAGGCGCTGTTGAAAACGTCAACAAACTTATCCGCCAATATATTGAAGATTCCAAATCGAAGTGCAAAACTTTGAGGTCGGAATTACTCATTCTCCTCTCTCCTTCCGGTAAACTGCACCCCAAAAGTTTTGTGTCTAACTTTTGGGGTGCAGTTCAATTTTGACACAGCCTCTTTAACTGATTTGTATTGTGGGATTGATTGTAATTAAATCTAATATAAATTCTTCTTGATTCTTTGGCGAAATATATACCCATCTTCTTTTTCCATATCTTAATCCTATTCTTTTAGCGGACAATGCCGGT
>JAQXRH010000066.1 GCA_029218425.1 Bacteroidales bacterium
ATAATTGTTCACTATTAATATATTTGCCCCCATCAGCCCTACACATATCGCCGACAGCAATACCTCCGCAACTATCTCATGACTCATAATATAAAAAGTCATGCTCACCGGTATTATCCCGAAAAATATCACTACTGCCACCTCGCCAAGGGCATGCCGCGATAGCGGATACGGCCCAGCTGAATACGCAAACACGCCCGCCGCTATCAATAGCCCTACCGGAACAAGCACCAATCCTCCCCACAATATCAGCGTCATCCCTACCACACAGGCCGTCGCAAGGCTGACTATCGTAGCCGTAAGCATCGCCCCGGGCGTTATATCACCTTCCGTAACCCCGCGACGAGGCCCAACTCGCCCTGGCCGGTCAAGGCCTCCCCTATAATCAAAATACTCATTCGCAAAATTCGATGATATCTGCGCCAACACCGCAAACGCCAAGCACAACAACGACGGCGCAAGCTTAAAGCTACCATACACCATTCCCAACGCCATTGCCACAATCACTCCCGACACCGACACCGGCAACGTGCGCAATCGCATAGCCTCTACCCATACGCCTATGCGTCCTCTCCTGTTAGCTTCCCCGCTATCTTCCATATATCATTCCCCTTTCTATTTCTATTCTTTCCTATTTCTTTTCTATTATCTTTCGCTTCCTTTAGTCGCTCCTGACATGTCAAATAGCATGAAATGCCTTTCTCGGTTCTACCATTGCATTACATAATTCAACCCTCAAAGTTACTAAACTTTTTCAAACTTTTGCGCCAAATCCTTCACCGGCACCCCTTTTATTGCCATTTTTTGCTCATCAACCTATTGACTACATATAAAACAACGGACAGTTGACTTTTCGACAACTGCCCGCCGTTTATTATTGACATTGGTCTTTTATACAATACCCTGTGCCATCATCGCACGTGCCACTTTCATAAAGCCAGCCACGTTGGCTCCCTTTACATAGTTGACATAGCCATCCTCTTCCTTACCGAAGATGGTGCACTGATTATGTATCTCTGCCATAATTGACTTCAACTTGGCATCTACCTCCTCAGCTGTCCACGACAATTTCTGCGAGTTCTGGGCCATCTCCAATCCTGATACCGATACACCGCCGGCATTTGCTGCCTTACCAGGAGCATACAGTATCTTGGCTGCAAGGAATTCCTTAATTGCCTCGGGAGTAGAAGGCATATTTGCACCTTCGCTCACTGCGATACAGCCGTTTGCCAAAAGTGCGCGTGCCTCTTCACCATTAAGCTCGTTTTGCGTTGCCGATGGCAATGCGATATCTGCTTGAACAAGCTTCCACGGACGCTGCCCTGCATAATACGGCAACTTGTATTCCTCAGCAAACTCGCTGATACGGCCACGGTATATGTTCTTAAGCTCGAAGATAAACTTCATCTGCTCCTCAGTCAATCCGTCGGGGATAATAACAGTACCATCTGAGTCGCTCATCGACACTACTTTCGCACCAAGCGAAATCAACTTCTGAGCTGTATACGTTGCCACATTACCCGAACCGGATATTGCTACTCGTTTGCCCTTGATGTCGATACCTTTGGTAGCCAACATATTAAGAAGGAAATACACATTGCCATAGCCGGTTGCCTCCGGACGTATCAACGACCCGCCAAACTCACGTCCCTTGCCGGTAAACGTGCCGGTAAATTCGTGGGTCATCTTCTTGTACATACCATACATATAGCCTACCTCGCGGCCGCCTACACCTATATCTCCGGCGGGAACATCGGTATCTGCTCCGATATGACGCCACAATTCGGTCATAAACGCCTGGCAGAATCGCATTACCTCCATGTCGCTCTTTCCGCGCGGAGAGAAGTCGGAACCGCCCTTCGCTCCACCCATGGCAAGTGTGGTCAGCGAGTTCTTAAATGTCTGCTCAAATGCAAGGAATTTCAAAATCGACTGGTTGACTGAAGAGTGGAAGCGGATACCTCCTTTGTACGGGCCTATCGCATTGGAGTGCTGGATACGATAACCCATATTGTTGCGTACTACTCCCTTATCGTCTACCCATGACACGCGGAACGAATATATGCGATCAGGTATACACAAACGCTCTATCAAATTGTAGCGCTCGAACTCAGGATACTGATTATATGTATCCTCGATGGTTGTGATTACCTCTTCCACTGCCTGGAGATATTCCGGCTCATTCGGGAAACGACGACGAAGGTCGTCAAGTACTTCTGCTGCTTTCATCTATTTAATAATTATGTTAAGTGAATTGATGTTGTTCTTTTATTTTGTTTTATCCTTATAAAACCGTTTTTCAGTTTTATGGATGTTTTTCTATTGGCATACCTTCATTTCGCTTGCAAAGTTAAATACTTCAATTCAATTATGCAACATTTTGCTAAATTATTTTTGAAAAAATAGTAATTTGTTATAAAATTACCCGTTTATCTTACAATTTTTTTATCCTGCCATCGCTTTTTATAACCTGTAATCACTTGCCATTTCTTATCCAATATTTCCCACCCTAACGGTCAGCGTGCCATCAGAATGCTTCGAATAGCTGAAGCCCGCGGAATCATGCATAAGCTATCGACCGATGTCAATGCCATAACACTAATCCCACGGGCTTCTACCACAATGGTCTTTTCCTACAAGCCCACTATATATGTATACGACTACTTCCCTTCCAATACTTCATTTAGCACCTTCGTCACTTGCGCCGCCAACACTTCCCATCCAAGCTCTACGGGATGCGTACCATCACCTCCGGCATAATACTCTGGATGGTCTATCACCAAGCCCCACAAATCATCTACAATGATTTTCCCATCTTTGACGATATGCTTCATAGCTATCTTATTCCGCTCCTTAACTCGCTCGGTAAACGGCGCTAAACCTTCCATACCTTCACCTTCTCTCACCGGGGTCGTTGTAGCCCATATTAGTTTTGCTTGCGGTTGGTACTTGCGTATTAGCTTTATCAACTTCGGGAAAGCCTTGTCATACTCCTCCTCGCTGTATTCCGCACCATGAAGACCGTTGTTGAAATGAATAATATCATATTTCCCATGCTTCAACACTGCTGCCAATTCGTCAAACAGCGCCGGATCGCCAAGACATTTGCTATTCGATATCCTACCTACGTATGCTCGTCCCTCAAAATTTGGCTCTACCTTGGGTGTGTACCCGCGCGTTATCGAATTGCCAATAATTAGGATATGTGGCAAATCTGCCCTGTCTGCGCCTGGCAACCACACGTCCGACCATTCTAAATACTCTCTCGCTATATGCTGCTCGGCCATTGCCGGCACACTCATCGCGGCTATCATTGCCGCTGCTATCACATTCTTGATTTTCATCTTATCCTTAAATTTGTGGTTATTACTTATTTATTCTTTAGTCATTCCTTTGTAATTCTAAGCATCAATACAAAACCGTGCCTACAACTTTCCGCGTTCATTATACCACTTAGTTGTAGCCACGGTTTTGACCATGATAACAATATGTATTACTTCACTTTATATGCAAGCTTCAAATATTTACTGCCGATTGCAATACGATATTATCCGATGCCTTGCCTACCATAAAGTTGTATGTCCCGGCTGGCGTGTAGAACTCTTTCTTGTTGTCATCCCATAGACGCAGTTCCCACTTCGGCACCACTATCTCAATTCGCTCGGTTTTCCCTTTCTTGATATGCACTCGTTTGAAGCCTTTAAGCTGTTTGATGGGTGTCTTCACACCTTCTACTTCAGGGAATTGGATATATACCTGTGCCACCTCGTCGCCATCTCGCTTGCCGGCATTCTTCACATCAAAGGTCAATGTCACATTCTCGGCATCTTGGGCTACTTTCAAATTGCGATAATCAAATTTTGTATAGCTCAATCCATGACCGAACGCATATAGCGGCTTGCCGGTGAAGTACATATAGGTGCGATTATTCTTCACGTTATAGTCGTTGAAATCGGGCAAGTCTTCTATCGAGCTATAGAATGTCAGCGGCAATCGTCCAGCCGGGTTATAGTCGCCAAACAACACTTCGGCTACTGCTGTTCCTCCAGCCTCCCCGGGATACCACGCATCTACTATTGCCGGCAGATGCTCCGACTCCCATGTTATGCCCATTGAACTGCCCGCTACGAGCACAAGCACCGTATTGGGATTAAGCTTGTAGGCCTCCTGGAGGAATAGCTGCTGGTCTTTGGGCAACCCGAGAGTAACTCGGTCCTGGCCCTCTCGCTCTATCGACTGGTTGATACCCATCACTGCGATGACGGCATCGGCTTCTTTTACTATCTCGGCTGCCTCGCCAAACATCTCTTCCATCAAATTGGCACCCGTGCTCGGCACCATCCAATTCAGCCGTGCTATGCAATCTCCGCCTGCATCGTAGTACTCTACCTTCAAATCGTAACTGCGTCCTTTTTCAAGATTGACTACAGCTTTCTCTTCACGTCGAGGATGCTCGCTCCAATCTTCAATAATCAGCTCGCCATCAAGCCATACGCGCACACCATCATCGCTTGAGAAACTCATCACATACTGCCCGGTGACATTGGGCACTAACTTGCCGCTCCAGCGTATTGACAATGGCGACGACGGCAAAAATGGATCTGGTGCCTGGTTGGCAGGTTCAAAATTGATACTCTTATCGGTGCGTACCTTAGGCGTTCCCTCAAATTTTGTATTATCATAGTATTCCGCCTTCAACCCCTCGGGGAAGTTGAGCGATGATATAAGTTGAAATCCTTCTTCATTGGACACCCACGGTGCATAAAGCACTTCCACATAATCACCTACTCGCTGCTTAATACCTTCAAGCACCGATACCGGCTCCCTTACCGGTTCTCCGGAGTAATCGCCAAACTCATGATTATCGGCATTGATACCCACAACGGCTATCTTTTTGAGCTTCTTAGCATTTAGCGGCAAGGTGTTTTTGCTGTTTTTCAACAGTACTATACTCTGACGTGCCGTTTCAAGTGCCAAGTCCTGATGCTCCTGACACCCTACTATCGACGGGCTAAGATGGTTGTACGGCACCACGTCGGGGTCGTCAAACATTCCCAAACGCATGCGGGCCCGCAACACGTGGTAGGCGGCCGAGTCAATTTGCTCCTCTGTCACCATGTATTCCTTATAGGCCTTGAGCAATGCTTCACGGTATATATAGTCGCCGCACTCCACATCCATTCCTGCCTGAAGGCACATCATTGCCGATGCCTCAGGAGTCTTGGCATAATGATGGTTCCACATGACAAATCCGGGGGCGCCGCAGTCCGACACGATATACCCGTCAAATCCCCAATCCTGTTTCAACACTTTCTTCAACAGCCAATTATTCACCGTACAAGGCACCCCGTTTATGGCATTGTATGCTGTCATGATTGATTGTGCATTTCCCTCTTTGACGCAACGCTCAAATGCCGGCAAATAGTATTCTCGCAAATCGGTCTCGCTGATTGTAGCATCGCACTCAAATCGGTTGTGCTCTTCATTATTGGCCGCAAAGTGCTTAGGTGTGGCCACTGTCTTCAGGTATCGCGGGTCATTGCCCTGAAGCCCGTTTACGAACTGCGTGCCGAGCACTCCCGACAGATACGGGTCTTCTCCATAGGTTTCCGGCGTACGCCCCCATCGCGGATCGCGAGCCATATTGACTGTCGGCGACCAGAATGTAAGAAGGTCGCAAAACTGTGCCGTTTGCTTCTTCCCCTGCTCAAGCTCATTCCAGCGTGCTCGCGCCTCGTCGGATATTGCCGTCGCTACTTTAAGTTGCATTTCGGAATTCCACATGCTTGCCAATCCGATAGCTTGGGGAAACACCGTGAACTTGCCGGGGCGCACTATGCCGTGAAGCGCCTCATTTCCCATATAGTACTTTTCAATACCCAAACGCTCTATACCGGGCGACGACGCATAGAGCAACGATACTTTCTCCTCTATCGTGAGCCTGCCTAACAAATCTTTGGCTCTCGCTTCCGGGCTAAGGTTAATGTCTTTGTAGGGCTCCTGCGCCATGGCCGCGATTGCGCCGCCTAACGCTACGACTCCTATCAAAAGTCCTTTGGCTGTCTTTCCAATCATGTTTATATCTGTATTTTTAGGTTGATAATTATCTTTGGATATAGCTTATTGCTTTACTTTGCCTTGTGTTCATACACTGAAAATTCATATATCGACGGCGCTTCTTTAGCCCCCCTGATATTGAGCCTTAACTTTTCGGCTTTCTGCGGTGTCGCGAAATTGATTACCTTGCAGTCGCCCATCGGTTCGGTCGAATAATAGATTGTCTCCCACTTCCCGTTGTTATATGCATCTATCGTATATTCTTCTATGCGGTTTACTCGCTTGCGTGTAAACCCGTCTGATGCCAACGCTTCATCCATGTACTCAAAGATGCTTATGCGTTCAAACGTCTTTTCGCGATCGAGCTCCACTTCAAGCCATCCTGTTTTCTCTTTCGATGCCCAACGGTGATAAAGTCCGCCGTCAAACGCTCTGTCGGCGCCATATTCATTCGCATCCCATTCCGACGATGCCTTTGCCCGACACCCCAATGATATGGGCTTCTCTACCATCTTATGCATTAGCTTTTTATTGGGCTGATTGATACCGACACGGTCTCGCAGCTCCATCAATGCGTTTATTTCATTCTGCCGAAACAATCCGCGCCTGTCGGGCGGCACATTGATTACCAAAGTGTTATTGTTGGCCATTGCGCGATAGAATAGCTCTTCAAGCTCATCTATGTCGCGCGTCTCCATCACGTCTTGCTTCTGAAACCAATTCCACTTTTTGCTTAGACATATCGTATGCTCAAACGGCAGATAATGATCCTCTCCGTCGATATTGTAGATTTTATTGTCGTTCCAATTGGCTATATATGGGTCCTTGAGACGGAAATCCATAGGGAAATATCCGAATTTTACGGCGTGTTTGCCTGTCATCTCGTCGGGGCCTGCCGATCCGTAGATGTTTTCAGAAAGATTGCTTTCGGCAAGATATGCGCTGTTGTTTACACCCATCGCACAATCTGGCTGCAATCTCTTTACCAATTCATATATGTGCGGTATATCCCAATCTTCTGCCTTGCGGTCCCATCCGCCATCAAACCATATCTCGCACACCGTGCCATAGTTGGTGAGCAATTCTGTCAATTGCTCATCCATGAATTGGCGGTAGCCACTGAAATCAGCTGCCTTATATGATGGTTCGTGGCGGTCCCACAACGAATAGTACACGCCAAATTCCAATCCGTATTTCCTACATGCGTCACTCACCGCTTTCACCACATCGGTAGTGTTGCCCGACGATGCTACGTCGTAGTCGGTGACACGGCTGTCCCACAGGCAGAACCCGTCATGATGCTTTGTCACAAGTAGTACATACCTGAATCCCGCATCTCGAGCAGTCCTTACCCACTGCTCGCAATCAAGCTCCGTAGGATTGTAGGTGGTTGCCGGCTCCTTCCCTTCCGACCACTCCATTTCAATGAAAGTATTCATCCCGAAATGCACAAACATGCCATAGCCTCGTTCGCGCATTTGCCTTTGGCATGAATTTTCATTATGCGATGGAGCTATACTCTCGCTATGCAGAGTTATGGCCGATAGGGTCACTATCGCTGGCATCAAAATTCTGGCAACATTCATATATCTCTCTCAATCGTTTAATGGTACATATTAAGGTGCGGCATACTCTTTCTATTGCGTCACCGGCCACTAATTTCCGGCGCCCTTTTTTCAGCCAAAGTTTTCACATGGTCAAATCCAACAATTGCGATTCAATCTTTCCTCCCCCCGAGGTGTTATTGAAAAAATCAATAACACCTGTCCGGTTAGGAGACTAATTAAAATCGATATTTCTGTTGGGTTTGTTTGTTTTGGGAAGCCTCGCCGCCCTATCTCGATGACGACAAAATTCTATCCTATATTTTTCTTAATCGCAAAATTACAAAATTGCTAAACCATTTTACATTACGCTCCGTCCAAAAAAGTGTCACTTTGCGCCATACCACAATAATAATTGCGTCAAAAAATTGCTATTTTGCGTCACACTTGCCATCTTGCCATTATTTCGCAATTTGTTAATTAATTGTTGCCATGTTTGATAGATATTTTCTGTAAATTTGTAAGACTTTTTACCTGACATAATTATTATTACGATTACCAGCCACTGAAAAATGAAAAATTACGCGCTCATCTGCTCCGCATTGTGCCTTGCGACGTTTTGCAGTTCTACCGCAGCAACGCGCTTGTCCGACTACGTCAACCCTATTATCGGAGCCTCTACAAGCACTACCATCGCTCATGCCGAGCATGGACTTGGCAAGACTTTCCCCGGCGCTACCACCCCCTGGGGCATGACACAAGTAAGCCCAAACACCATCACCGGGGGCGACAATGGCTCCGGATATTCTTTCGAGCATACTTCCATCGAAGGGTTTGCAATGACGCAGCTCAGCGGCATAGGATGGTATGGCGACATGGGTAATTTCTTGGTAATGCCATCGGTCGGACCGCTCCACACTTGGCGCGGCGACCTTGACAACCCGGATGAGGGCTACCGTTCACGCTATGACAAAAATTCCGAGACGGCAAAAGCCGGCTACTATGGCGTGCACCTTACCGACTACGACATCCACGCCGAAGTCACCGCCACTCCCCATGGCGGGGTGATGCGTTTCACATATCCCGAAGCCGACACCTCCCGGCTGCAAGTCGACCTTGCACGTCGTGTCGGAGGCACTTCTACTCGCCAACGCATCGAGGTGCTCAACGACTCTACATTTCGCGGCTGGATGCGTTGCACGCCCGATGGCGGCGGTTGGGGCAACGGCTCGGGTAATGCCAACTATACGGTATATTTCTACTCCGTCATTTCGCGGCCTATGACCGACTACGGCGTATGGACTGCATTGGTTCCCGCTGATGCCGACAGGCATCTCCAGTCAGTCACCTCCGAAGATTTCGCCAAACGCACCGCCGCGGCCGAGATTGTCAAAGGCATCAAAGCTTTTGAAGGCAACCATATAGGCTTCTTCACCGAGTTCCCCACCAAAAAAGGCGATTGTGTCACACTGCGCACCGCCATTTCTTTTGTGAGTATGGAAGGCGCCGAAGCCAATTTCAAAGCTGAGCTTGCCGATAACACCGATTTCGACTTTTACCGCCAAGCTGCCGCCTCTTTATGGGACGACGCATTGGCGAAGATTACAGTGGAAGGCGGTTCGCCCGATGACCTTACTATTTTTTATACCGCGCTCTATCACACTATGATCGACCCCAGATGCTTCACCGATGTCACCGGCGAGTATCCCGGAGCCGATGGCAAAATCCATACCACCGACTGCTACACTCGTCGCACCGTATTCAGCGGATGGGACGTTTTCAGAAGCCAATTCCCTTTGCAAACCATCATCAACCCCGTGGTGGTCAACGACATGGTCAATTCATTCATTGACCTGGCCAAAGAAAACGGGTCGGGCGTATACGACAGGTGGGAGCTGCTCAATGCCTACTCCGGATGCATGCTTGGCAACCCTGCTATCTCGGTCATTGCCGACGCCATGACTAAGGGCATTACCGACTTTGACACCGCCACTGCCTTTGCACAATGCCGTCGCACGGCCGACACTATCGGGCACCACCCCGACCTCGGCTATTCTCCCGGCGGTTCTTCTATTTCCGAAACTCTCGAATATGCCTACACCGACTGGTGCGTGGCTCAGATTGCCCACATCTTGGGCGACAGCTCTGCTGAAAAGGAATATCTTGACCGCGGACAGGCCTACCGCAACATCTTCGACACCGAAAAAGGATGGTTCCGCCCTCGCAATGCCGACGGCTCATGGGCTGAATGGCCTGAAAAAGGTCGCATGCAAGAATGGTACGGGTGCATGGAATGCAACCCTTACCAGCAAGGCTGGTTCGTGCCCCACGATGTCGACGGTTTGGTCGCGCTTTTGGGCGGTAGCGATGCTGCCCTCGCCGATTTGCAATCTATGTTTGAAAATACTCCCGTTGAATTTTGGTGGAATGAATATTACAACCATGCCAACGAGCCTGTTCACCACATCCCCTTCCTCTTCAACCGGCTCGGCGCTCCCGAGTTGACGCAAAAATGGACCAACCATATATGTCGTAAGGCTTACCGCAATGCCGTCGACGGTCTTTGTGGCAACGAAGACGTCGGGCAGATGTCGGCGTGGTATATCCTTGCCGCATCGGGCTTCCATCCCATTTGCCCAGGATTACCGGAATACGAGCTCACCTCTCCCCTTTTCGACCGCATTACATTCAACCTCCCGTCAGGGAAAAAGTTTGTAATATCGGCACATCGACAATCGCCCGATGCTATCTACATCGACAGCGTATTGCTCAACGGCGAGAAAGTAACGGGTACGGCCATACCCCATTCCGCAATCGTCAATGGGGGCACTCTCCACTTCAATTTAATCGAAAAGTAGCCTAATAAGTTGAACCTTACATCCCTGGCAATGGACCTGCTTCAAGATATTTAATGCAGTGAAATTCACATGGGGTTGTGTGGGCAATCGATGGCGAAATAGTGGTGGTCGGCAGTGCACTCTTCGATACGGTGGTCGACTATGATGTGGCGATTGGCCATTGATGCTATGCGCGACATTTCGTGGGACACAAGTATGATAGTAGTTGTCGGCGCCAACTCAGAGATAATGTCATATACGCGATGTTCAAACTGCTTGTCGAGATAGCTCAGCGGCTCGTCAAGCACAAGGATATGCGGCGCACTAATTATAGCACGAGCCAAAAGTGTGCGTTGCAACTGACCTCCCGACAGCCTGTCGAGCGTAAAATCTTTACGGTCGTCAAGTCCTACCGATGCAATAGCTCGGCTAATTCGGTCGGCCCGTTCTTCTTTTCCGATATCCTTCTTGGTTATCAGCCCTGATGTTATCACCTCTTTCACCGTGATGGGAAACCGCGAGTCAATCATATTTTTCTGTGGCAGATAGCCTATGGGCAGACGGTCGGCTGCGTTCCCGTCGCAATAATACCTCACTATCCCCTCCGATGGCTTTATCAGTTTGAGTATCAGACGCAGCAAGGTCGTTTTACCGCCGCCGTTAGGCCCGGTGATAGCGAAGAAATCCCCTTTGCCTATAGTCAGGTTTACATCCTCGAGTATAATTTTGCCATTACGCCGAAACCCTACATTGTCGAGGGTGATAATGGTGTCGCCATCGTCATGCACGCGTGGCGTGTGGTGCAGGCAATGGTCATTGCAATGATGGTGCAGTTCCGAGTCAGCGTGTGAGTGCATCGGTGATAATATTGAATTGTCGGAAATAATTGTCATCTAAGGGGTTGATTTGTATGACAGGTATGTCAAGCTCGTTGGCAAAGCTTTCAGCTTGCCGTGCATCATAATTTTTCTGAATGAATATCACAGCAACGCCTTCAGCCGAAGCATGATCGTAGATGGCACGCAACTGCATTGGTGTCATCTCCTTGTTGTCCTGACCCAATGGTATCTGCTCAAGGCCATAATCCCGGGCATAATACGATAACGAGGGATGCCAAATAAGGAATGACTTTGCTTCAGCACCGGCAAGACGCGCGGCCACCGACTGATTTAATGAATCAAGGCGCGACACCAACATATTATAATTTGCCGAGTAATACTCTTTATTGGCGGGGTCGATGTCGTTGACGGCCGACAGCATATTCGCCGCTATCACCTTCAAGTTGGGTATCGATGTCCACGTGTGGGGGTCGGGCACGTCATGCGCATGCCCGCCATGACTATGTGTGCCCATGATAGGAGTAATGCCTTCCGACACATCCACGAAGCGCAGGCTATTATTTGACTCACAGAGACGCTGTGTCAACGACTCCTCAAAGGAGAGGTGCCCCGCCTTCATGTAGATATCGGCATCGGCGATGGCACGCATATCATTTACCGTCACTTCAAACGACTCCGGATTTGCATCCGTTTTCATCAATGTGACGACATCAAGCGAGTCGCCGACAATGTCCTTCAACAACGAGGCCTGGGGCGGCAAGCTCACGGCTACTGTCTTGCGGGCATCGGCTTCGCGCTTGCACGACGATATGCCCAAAATCAAGCAAAATAGTATTATCGAAAGTGAAAATATTCGTTTCATAATGCAAAATTATAAAAAAAATAATATTTAACGTTTGAATAACTCCGATATTCATTATATTTGCATAACGAAACTAAAGACAACGAAATTATGGCTCACACCCAACTTGACCAACTTGATGTAAAAATATTGCAGATGATGACGGGCAATGCCCGCAAACCATTTCTTGAAATTGCTCGAGAATGTGGCGTATCAGGTGCTGCAGTCCATCAGCGCATAGGTAAGTTACAGTCGGCAGGCGTGATTAAAGGCACTGAACTATTGGTAGAGCCTTCTACAATAGGCTACGAAACTTGCGCCTATATGGGTTTTTTCCTTAAAGACCCTTCTTCTTTTAAAGATGTAATTGCAAAATTGAAGGAGATACCCGAAGTGGTGGAATGTCATTTCACCACTGGGCAGTACGATATTTTCATCAAAATCTACGCCCACAACAACGACCATCTGCTCCATCTCATCCATGAGAAGCTGCAAAATCTCGGATTGTCGCGCACCGAGTCGCTGATTTCTTTTAAAGAAGTGTTCAAACGTCCGCTCCCGGTCAACGACTCCTTGGCTAACGAATGATTTTCTTTAAATATCTATTTATACTATTGAATCGTTATAGTCCCTATTATTTATTTAATAACTTATGACTTTTACATTTAATATTATATCCGACGAAGTTGAAAACTTCAAAAGAGTAATTGTAGTTGACTCAAGCGCAACTTTCATGGAACTTAAAAATGCAATTTGCGATAGCGTCAACTACGACAAAAACCAATTTTGCTCTTTCTTCCTTTGCGAAGGCAATTGGGAGAAGACCCGCGAAATCACTATGGAAGACATGGGCTCATCATCCGATGAAGATGTTTTCCTTATGGACGATTGCGTGCTTGGCGACTTCATCGAAGATGTCGGACAACGCCTTATCTTCAATTTCGACTATATGACCGACCGCTCTTTCTTCATGGAAATGAAAGAAATGACCCCCGGCAAGTCGCTTAAAGACCCCCTCTGCAGCATATCCCGCGGAACTCCCCCGCCTCAAACCATCGATTTCGACGAATTTAACGCCAAGTTAGACGCACAGACATCCGACTCCGGGCTCGACCTCGGCCTTGACGATGAATACTACGGCGAGGCTTCGTTCAACGACGACGAATTTGACGAAAGCGGGTTTGAAGTTACCGACTTCAACGAGTGATACTATGCCCCCATAACATCACATACCATATTATCATAAACTAAAGGCGGTGTGTCAAAACTCATGTTCTTGGCCCACCGCCTTTAGTTTGCCATGATACCACTGTCGACATCACAATAGCTCTCCCTTATTTGCCCGACGCCATTTTCCCATTTTTATTCGCACGATATATTCAAATAGAGCGCATTTGTAGTAAAGAATGACGCATTTTTTTCATTACTCCGCAGAGAATTTCTGTAATTTTGCATCACTACAATAGCCAATCCACCTATTGTGATTGACAAACTGATACCATACAAATCTAACAAATAATACCATTACACTCATGAAAAAGTATCCTAAAATTGGTATACGCCCTACTATCGACGGACGTCAAGGCGGTGTGCGTGAAAGTCTGGAAGAAAAGACCATGAATCTCGCCAAAGCTGTTGCTGAACTTATCACCAATAACCTACGTCATGGCGACGGCTCACCTGTTGAATGTGTCATAGCCGACGGTACAATAGGCCGAGTGGCTGAAAGCGCTGCTTGCGCAGAGAAATTTGAACGTGAAGGCGTAGGCGCCACCATATCCGTGACCTCTTGCTGGTGCTACGGCGCTGAGACCATGGACATGAACCCCTATTGGCCGAAAGCCGTATGGGGATTTAACGGCACAGAACGTCCCGGAGCTGTGTATCTTGCCGCCGTGCTCGCTGGGCATGCTCAAAAAGGTCTCCCTGCATTTGGCATTTACGGCCGCGATGTCCAGGATATCGACGACAATTCAATACCGGCCGATGTGGCTGAAAAGATTTTGAGATTTGCGCGCGCCGCTATCGCTGTTGCGACTATGCGTGGGCGCTCTTATCTGTCGATGGGCTCCGTGTCGATGGGTATCGCCGGCTCTATTGTCAACCCCGACTTCTTTGAGGAATACTTGGGGATGCGATGCGAGTCGATTGACCTTACTGAAATCATCCGCCGCATGACTGAAGGCATCTATGACCATGACGAATACGAAAAAGCAATGGCCTGGACTCGCCAATATTGCAAAGTGAACGAAGGCGACGACTTCAAAAACCGCCCCGAAAAACGCAAGACCCGCGACCAGAAAGATGCCGACTGGGAATTTATCGTCAAGATGACCATTATCATGCGCGACCTCATGATTGGCAATCCCAAACTTCTTGAAATGGGATTCAAAGAGGAGGCGCTCGGCCACAATGCCATCGCTGCCGGTTTCCAAGGCCAACGTCAATGGACCGACTTCTACCCCAATGGCGACTATTCCGAAGCTTTGCTCAACACGTCGTTTGACTGGAACGGCATACGCGAAGCCTTTGTCCTTGCCACTGAAAACGACTCATGCAACGGCGTGGCTATGCTCTTCGGCCATCTCTTGACCGGCAAAGCTCAGATTTTCTCCGACGTACGCACCTACTGGAGCCCCGAAGCCGTAAAGCGTGTTACTGGCAAGGAGCTTACTGGCCTGGCTGCCAACGGCATCATTCACCTTATTAATTCAGGTGCTACCACTCTCGATGCCACCGGCGAAATGACCGACGCTGACGGAAATCCCACCATGAAACAGGTTGGCGATGTGACCGACGATGATGTTAAAGCCTGCCTGAAAGCCACGACTTGGTATCCTGCAGACCGCGACTATTTCCGCGGCGGTGGATTCTCTTCCCACTTCCTCTCTAAAGGAGGTATGCCCGTGACAATGTCGCGTCTAAACATCATCAAGGGACTCGGTCCAGTGCTTCAAATTGCCGAAGGTTGGACCGTTGAGATTGATCCCGAAATCAACAAGGCGCTCGATATGCGTACCGACCCCACTTGGCCTACTACTTGGTTTGTGCCCCGTCTGTGCGACAAACCCGCTTTCCGCGATGTCTACTCCGTGATGAACAATTGGGGCGCCAACCACGGTGCCATATCCTTCGGACACATCGGACAAGACCTTATCACCCTCGCCTCTATACTTCGCATCCCGGTTTGCATGCACAACCTCGACGAGGACAAGATATTCCGTCCCGCAGCATGGAATGCTTTCGGCATGGATAAAGAAGGCTCCGACTACCGCGCTTGCAAAAACTATGGTCCCATCTATAAATAATACCGGCAATGGCAACAACAGAACAGATTGAACGATTTGTAGACATGGCCCACCGCGTAGGCCGTGCAGGCCTCACAGTGTGCAGCAGCGGCAACCTTTCTTGGCGCATCGGCGACGAAGTGCTCATCTCCGGCACCGGCTCTTGGGTGCCCGAACTGACTGCCGACCGTGTGGCAGTGTGCCGTTTCTTGGATGGCGAAGTTCTCAATGGTGTGCGTCCGTCGATAGAATCGGTTTTCCACCTCGGGGTGATGCGCGAGCGTCCCGATGTAGGTTGTGTGCTCCACTTCCAATCGCCCTACGCTACTGCCGTGGCTTGCATGAAGAATCGCCCGGCATCGCTCAACTTCACCGCCGAGTGCCCGCTCCATGTAGGCGAAGAAATTCCGATGATACCTTACTATCGCCCCGGCTCCCCGGCTCTCGCGCAGTCTGTCATTGACGCGATGCACGACCACAACTCCGTGATGCTTCTCAAGCATGGCCAGGTGGTGTGCGGTAAAGACTTCAACCAAGCATTCGAACGCGCCATGTTCTTTGAAATGGCTTGCCGAATAGCCGTGCTCAACGGCGACAATGTCGACCCGTTTACTGAAGCTGAGATTGACGACATCGCCGTAACATTCATGGGTAAACAGAAGAAATGATGCCGACCTGCTTTCCCGACACTCTCACAGATGCGCCCGCCTACATCGCCGTTGACTTCGGCGGTGGCAGCGGGCGTGTCATGGCGGGTGTAATTGACGCCGACAAAGCTCTGCACATCAGAGAAATACATCGCTTTACCAACCGCCAAGTGCGGTGCGGCAATCGTTTGTACTGGGATTTCTTGTCGCTATATGCCGACATGATTGAAGGCTTACGCAAAGCGGTGGCGTCGGGCCTAAAGATACGCAGCATAGGCATCGACACTTGGGGCGTAGACTTCGGTTTAATTGATGGCGACGGCAACTTGGTGGGCAACCCTATATGCTATCGCGACGAAGCGGTTGAAGGTTTGCCCGACGATTTTTTTGCTACACGGTCGCGCTTGGAGCATTATGCCGTCAATGGCACTCAGGTCATGGCTATCAATACGCTATTCCGCCTGTTGGATTTAAAACGTAATGCATCGTCGTTGCTCGGAGCCGCCAAGCATCTGCTTTTCATGCCCGACCTTTTCAGCTATTTCCTCACCGGGAAACCTAATAATGAGTATACTATCGCGACGACCTCAGAGCTAATTAATGCCAAGACCCGCGATTGGGATTTCGACCTTATTGACCAGCTCGGTTTGCCGCGTGAAGTATTTGGCGAGATAGTTCAGCCGGGCACGTCGCGCGGACAGTTGACTGCCCGTGTCGCTAAGGCTATTGGCGTGGATTACCCCGTCAACGTCA
This sequence comes from Bacteroidales bacterium, assembly GCA_029218425.1. GTDB lineage: Bacteria > Bacteroidota > Bacteroidia > Bacteroidales > Muribaculaceae > JAGBWK01. Next base: position 16,806 of record JAQXRH010000066.1, read on the forward strand.
TTGCCGTAGCGTCGCACGACACAGCAAGCGCCGTATTTGCGACAGCTCAACCCGATAGCGACGCATCGGTGGCTTGGCTCAGTTCCGGCACATGGTCGCTGCTCGGCATTGACCTGCCGCAACCGATACTTACCGAAGAGGCTCGCTTAGCCGGCTTTACCAACGAAGGCGGTGCCAACGGCCGGATACGTTTCCTCCAGAACATCACCGGATTGTGGATGCTCCAACGCCTTATAGCGGCATGGGAGGAGAATGGCAAGCCCATTGGCATCGTACAATTGATAGAAGAGGCTGAGGCTGCGGATATCGACACCATTGTCGATGTCGACGACCCGGTATTTGCATCATCGGGCAATATGGAAAGCATCATTATGGACTATTGCCGGCGCAATTCTCTGCGCCTACCCGCTTCTCGCGGTGAGATTGCACGAGTCGTCATCATGTCGCTTGCCCGCCGCTATGCACGCGGCATACGTCAGCTCAACACATTCCTTGACAAACCAGTGAAGAAATTGCGCATCATGGGCGGTGGAAGCCGCAACAAGTTGCTCAATCGCCTCACTGCCGAGTGCGCTGGTATCGTGGTAGAAGCTGCCGACGCCGAAGCTACTGCCATAGGCAATATACTCATCCAAGCTATTGCCGACGGCAAGGTGGCTTCGCGCGCCGACCTTTCGGCCGTAGTTAGTTGACCTGCTTTTGATTGCCATTTTGCCGAGGCATGTCAACTGAAGCAACGTGTCGCTCGACAATCGGCCACTCGTCATTTCGCCACCGTATCAACTTTTTTTAATTTATATCATGGAAACAGAACTTAAAACTAATACTGCAAAAAGAAGTAACTCAATACTGAAATTCAACGGCGTAAGCTTCGTGGTGCCGTTTGTGCTCATCACGAGTTGCTTTGCGCTTTGGGGATTTGCCAACGATATCACCAACCCCATGGTAAAAGCATTCTCCAAAATATTCAATATGAGTGTCACAGAGGGGGCATTGGTACAGGTGGCATTCTATGGAGGCTACTTTGCAATGGCATTTCCTGCGGCAATTTTCATACGCCGTTTCAGCTATAAAGCCGGCGTGCTTCTCGGGCTCGGGCTTTATGCTTTCGGTGCGTTACTTTTCTTGCCGGCCAAGGAAACCGGCGAGTACTACCCTTTCCTCATTGCCTATTTCGTATTGACGTGCGGATTGTCGGTGCTTGAGACATCGTGCAACCCCTACATCCTTGCGATGGGTTCGGAGGACACTGCCACACGTCGCCTTAACTTGGCTCAAGCATTCAATCCCGTCGGTTCGCTTCTTGGAATGTTCGTAGCAATGAACTTCATACAGAACCAGCTCGACCCGGCCGACACCCAAACGCGTATGCAAATGGACAATACGGCGTTTGAAGCCGTAAAAGAGCACGACCTTTCGGTGCTTATCGGGCCGTATCTTATTATAGGATTGGTGGTTATTGCCATGCTTTTGGTAATTCGTTTTTCCGGCATACCCAAATGCGGCGAACCGACCAAAAAAATCAATTTCTTAGGCTCGTTGCGCAATATATTCAGGTTGCGCCGTTACCGCGAAGGCGTCATAGCGCAATTCTTTTATGTCGGGGCTCAAATCATGTGCTGGACTTTTATCATCCAATACGGCACAAGAGTATTTGTAGCTCAAGGCATGGAGGAAAAGGCCGCCGAGGTGCTCTCTCAGCAACATAACATCATAGCCATGATTATATTTTGTTGCTCGCGCTTCATCTGCACCTTCCTGCTTAAATACTTCAACCCCGGCATCTTGCTGCGCACGCTCGCCATGGCCGCTTGCGTATTAGTGCTCGGCGTCATCTTTATCGACGGCGTATTAGGACTTTACTGCTTGGTGGCTGTGTCGGCATGCATGTCACTGATGTTCCCGACCATTTATGGCATAGCCCTTGAAGGATTGGGCGAAGATGCCAAATTTGGGGCCGCCGGGCTTATAATGGCAATTCTTGGCGGTTCGATACTTCCGCCGCTTCAGGCAAGCATCATTGACCAGGGTGTGGTATTTGGAATGCCGGCTGTCAACGTGTCGTTCATCCTGCCAATGATATGCTTCATCGTGGTAATGGTTTACGGACACCGTACCCGCCGACTCAAAGCATAGTAATACTCAGGGGCGCGTTTTTTTACACCACCTGCGCTCCTGTTTTTCATTTCTCAATATAATCGAATCTTAGCAACTATAACTTATGACTGAAGGATACAAGGTCAGGCAATATGACATCCCCGTGAAGCGTTATTGCCGCACGATGAAACTGCGTGAAGGTGACCATAAATTCATCGACGATTATCGCCATGCCCATTCCAAAGGTGTGATATGGCAAGAGATTATTGATGGCATCAGAGAAGTAGGTATCCTCGAAATGGAAATCTATATTCTCGACAACAAGCTATTTATGATAGTAGAGACCCCATTGGACTTCAACTGGGACGAAGCAATGGCGCGTCTCGCCACATTGCCTCGCCAACAGGAATGGGAGACGTTTATGTCGCGTTTCCAGGACTGCTCGGCCGACGCCTCAGCCGACGAAAAATGGCAGATGATGGACCGCATGTTCTATCTCTACTAAGAGCGCGTTACTTACCTTTTTGGAGCCGTATCTAATATCACGATTTCGGCACTCTGCCCCATGTTCTCCACCCTATGGATATACTCCCACGGGTGGAGACTCCTTTATTCACCATCTAATCGGATTTTTATACCCTAATAATTCAATATTTGGGAATTGGCTGAGAAATTATTGCTATATTTGTAGATTAAATAAATATATCCGAATCCGACGATGAATTTCAAGCTGAATTCCCAATATCAACCCACCGGCGACCAACCCGAAGCTATCGAACAGTTAGCCAAAGGTGTCATTGATAATACCCCGGCACAAACGTTGCTCGGGGTCACCG
>JAQXRH010000067.1 GCA_029218425.1 Bacteroidales bacterium
AGGGCCAAAGCGGCGGAGTGGCGTGGCGATGGACGGGGGCGGGCGAGGCTAAAGCCTCTACACAGGACCAAGGTGGCGGAGTGGCGGGGCGATGGGCGGCGGGCGAGGCTAAAGCCTCTACACAGAACCAAAGCGGCGGAGGCGGAGAGGCGATAAGCGGCGGGCGAGGCTAAAGCCTCTACACAGGACCAAGGTGGCGGAGCGGCGTGGCGATGGGCGGCGTGCGAGGCTAAAGCCTCTACACAGAACCAAAGGCGGAGGAGGTGGAGAGGGGATGGGCGTGGGGGTCAGATGCTGTCGAGGGATAGGATTTCTTGGAGGATGTCGTTGGCTTGGGCGACTGATGCGACGGATTTGATGGCGAAAGAGCGTCGGGCGTCGCGTTGTCGAATTTCGACGCGTTGGGGATAGCGTTGGAGGTAGTTAATGAGTCGGCCGAACATTGGCGACTGGTAGTAGGCTTTATTGGAATCGTCGACGAAGTAGATGAACATGGTGGATTGCTTGAGGGCAACTTTTTCGATGCCGAGGCGACGAGCGTTGCTACGAAGGATGGGGATAAGCAAGAGTTCCTGAGCGACGGGAGGGATAGCTCCGAAACGGTCGCGAAGGCGGTCGGCGAAGGCGTCGAGCTCGTCGCGCCGGGTGATAGCATCGAGCTCGCGGTATAGGTTGATACGTTCGCTTTCCTGAGGCACGTAGTCGGGTGGTAGCAGGACTTCAAGGTCGCTTTCGATGACACAGTCGGCCACGAAGTCGTCGGAGCCGTTAACGTCGTTTTGGGCGGTGTCGGTGTCGGCAAATTCCTGAGTGGTCAATTCGAGGACCGCTTCTTTGAGGATTTTCTGGTAGGCTTCATAACCGAGGTCGGCAATGAAGCCGCTTTGTTCGGCACCGAGGAGGTTGCCAGCGCCACGGATGTCGAGGTCCTGCATAGCTACGTGGATGCCGCTGCCGAGGTCGGAGAAGCTTTCGATGGCCTGAAGGCGACGACGGGCAACAGGCGAGAGCGGGACACCGGGGGGCACCATAAGGTAGCAGAAGGCTTTGCGCGAGGAGCGACCGACTCGACCGCGCAGCTGGTGGAGCTCAGAAAGGCCGAAATTTTGGGCATTGTTGACGATGATGGTGTTGACGTTGGGCATATCGATGCCGCTTTCAATGATAGTAGTGGAGAGGAGCACGTCGTAATCGCCGTTTGCAAAGTCGATAATGGCTTGTTCGAGTTGTTCGGGGGGCATCTGGCCGTGGGCTATTAGGACTTTAGCGTCGGGGACGAGGCGAATAATCATTGCTTTGAGGTTTTCGAGGCCCTCGATGCGATTGTTGACGAAGAATACCTGCCCGTTGCGTGATAGCTCGAAGTTGACAGCTTCGGAGAGGAGTTCGTCGGAGAGTGAGTCGACGGAAGTTACAACGGGATAACGGTTGGGTGGAGGTGTTTGAATTGCAGAGAGGTCGCGTGCACCCATAAGGGAGAATTGGAGGGTGCGCGGAATGGGGGTTGCCGACATGGTGAGAGTGTCGACGTTGACCTTCATCTGTTTGAGTTTTTCTTTGACGGCGACGCCGAATTTCTGTTCTTCGTCGATGATAAGGAGACCGAGGTCCTTGAATTTGACGCTTTTACCAATTAGTTTGTGGGTGCCGACGAGGATGTCGATTTTTCCAGCGGCGAGGTCGTCGATAATTTCGCGGGTCTGCTTAGCCGAACGGGCGCGCGAGAGATAGTCAACGCGAACCGGGAAGTCGCGAAGGCGCTGGGAGAAAGTGGTAAAGTGCTGGAAAGCGAGGACGGTAGTAGGCACGAGCACGGCTACTTGCTTGCCATCGGTAGCGGCTTTGAAAGCGGCACGAATAGCGACTTCGGTTTTACCGAATCCGACATCGCCGCAGATAAGGCGGTCCATAGGGCGGTCGCTTTCCATATCGGCTTTCACGGCGGCAGTAGCGGTGACCTGGTCGGGAGTGTCCTCGTAGATGAAAGATGCTTCGAGTTCGTGCTGGAGGTAGGAGTCGGGGGAGAATTGGAACCCTTTTTGCTCCTTACGAGCGGCATACAGTTTGATAAGGTCGCGAGCTATGTCCTTAAGTCGGGACTTGGTGCGTTCCTTAATTCGGTTCCAGGCTCCGGTGCCGAGCTTGTTGAGGGTGGGTTCGACGCCCTCTTTTCCGCGGTATTTGGAGAGCTTGTGCAGGGAGTGGATAGATACGAAGATGAAATCATTGTCCTTGTAGATGAGTTTGATCATCTCCTGAGGGTGGCCATTGACGTTGGTGCGCAGGAGGCCGCCGAATTTGCCTATACCGTGGTCGATGTGCACGATGTAGTCGCCAGGTTCGATAGCTCCGAGTTCTTTAAGCGACATGGCGAGCTTACCGGAACGGGCGCGGTCGCTGCGAAGTGAGTATTTGTGGAAGCGGTCGAAAATTTGGTGGTCGGTGAAAATGCACCTCATGGAAGAGTGGTCGATGAAGCCCTCGTGGAGAGTAGTGTCGACGGGGGTGAAGTCGATGTTGTCGCCACGGTCGGCAAAGATGGCATGGAGGCGTTCGTGCTGTCGAGAACTGTCGCTAAGGATGAATATATCGTAGCCGTCGTTGCGGAATTGAGAAAGAGAGGAGGCAATGAGGTCGAAGTTTTTGTGGTAGAGCGCCTGCGGCGAGCAGTTGTAATCGACCACGGGAGCGTCTTTGAAGGCAGGAGCAGAGCCGGCATTGAAAGCCAAAATGCGGAAATTGCGGAAATCGGAGGCAAAAGCGTCGGCGTCGACCACCTGCTTCATAGCGTCGCGGTCGCCTTCGTCGGCGAGGATTGATGATTGTGAGAACTCCTCGGCGGCTATGGCATTAACGGCGAGCGTGACGTCGAAAGGAGCGCGGCAGCATAAGAGGGTGGCAGGATCGACAAAACGGAGGAGAGAGTCGCCGCGCGAAGAAACGGCAACGTTGGAAGAGATGGATACGGCGTCGACTTTTTCGCGGGATAGCTGAGTTTCGATGTCGAAGGAGCGGATGGAGTCGACTTCGTCGCCGAAGAAGTCGATGCGATAAGGGAGCTCGTAGCTGAAGCCGAAGATGTCGAGTATAGAGCCACGCACGGCATAATGGCCGGGCTCGTAGACGTAGTCCTGACGAGTGAATCCGTTGTCGCGGAGCCATTGTTGAATGCTGACGAGGTCGTATTCCTTGCCGCGGGCGATGTGCAATGTAGAGTTGTCAATGCTATCGCGAGGGGCGACACGTTCGGCAAGGGCTTTGGGATAGGTTATGACAAAGCGCAGGCGGTTGTCGGAGTGCCAACGAGAGAGCGCATCGGTGCGCAAGATTTCGGATGGAGGGTCGATTTTACCGTATTTGATGTCGCGCTTGTAGGCTGAAGGGAAGAAAGCCACGGCGTCGTCGCCGGCGAGGCGAGACAAGTCGTGGTAGATGTAACCGGCATCGTCGGCAGAGTCGCCAACCACGACAATTGGATGCTTAGACGGGGGCAATTGTGAAAGCATCATAGATAGCGCCGAGCCGGCGGCGTTGACGACATTAAAGCGTAGGGTGGACTTATCCTTCACGAGGGAGGCAATTGCATCGCGGCGAGGGCCGGTAGCGAAGTATTTTTCAATATCAACCAGTTTCATCTTAGAAAAATTGTATGCAACAAGGCAGAGCCGAAAACGCGAAAAAAGCATTTCCGACAATTGCGCCAAAACGATGGCAAAGATATAAAAAAAGGCGGAAAAATGAGCGTAGAGTGGGGAAATAAATGTTCGGGGGACGGGGGGGGTAAAAGCAGTGCTGAGTCGATTGCACATCGACACAGCACATATCGGTTGGATTAAGTAGAATGAACTTCTCTATAATATCTTTCCGAATATATTGTTAAAAAAATGTCGAATTATTCACGAGCTTCAAAGCGGAGAGCTTTGTAGTCGATTTTCTTGTTGCCGCGGAGAGCTTTGCTGACGTTGAATTGGAATTGACGTCCGGCCATAGAAGCTACTTTTTTGAAGTCGAAGTCGCCGGCAGCGTTGTCGACGTTGGTCACTTCGAAGACGACGGCTGCAGAGTTGGTGGCAATAGGACCAACGATTTTGCCTTTTTCGGCGGCACCGACGGCTGCGAGGAATTTAGCATCGCCACGGAAAACACCGGCATCGTTTTGGGCATAGTTGGCACGAAGAGTGATAGCCGAAGTGTTCATAGCAGTGGCGTATTCCTCTACAGATTTGCCTTTGCCGTTGTAGTCGGCTACGAGTTTGGCGCCTTTCTTCTCGGCACGCAATTGAGCAGCGATAGATTCTTTGACATCGGGGTCGGTAACGGGGACGTAACCGCCATCGTAGATGTCGGAGAGTGCAACGACGATGAAAGAGTCGCCGGCGTCGATCACTTCAGAGACATCGCCCTTCTTGGCATCTTGCATAGCCCAAGCGACCAAAGAGACGGTGTTGGGGATGCGCTGGCCGTTGCCACCGATAATGGCGAAGCGGTCGTTGCTTACGCGTCCTTTCTCAATGTGGAAAGAGGAGTTGGCGATATTGGCTACGAGCGACTCGGCGGTAGCGTTTTTGACGCTGTAGTCGACGAGGTTTTTACGCAGCGTGTTGATTGTTTCCTCGGAAGGCACGAGCTTGCGAGTGATAGCAGCGATTTCGTAGATGGGCTGAGCGTCTTCAACGCTGTTGACTTTATAGCTAATACCTACGGCATCCATGTCCATGCTTGCGGGGTCGATTTGGTTGCCAAAGGTGGCAGTGAGGATAGCAGATTTGAAGTCGGCATCGGTTACGATAACTGCATCAGAGCCGGCATTGATAAATTTCTCGGCGAAATTAGCGAGGTCGGCATTGTTGATGAGGTTGAGTTCCTTTTTGCTGACTTTCTGAAGGCTGTCGCCAAATTGAGCGATGTTGCCGGCATTAATGGATGCAATAACAGAGTCGATAGCGAGGGTATTGTTGTCGGTGAAGAAGAAGTCGACATCGGCTTTTTCCACAGCAGTCTTGACGCTGAGCAGCTTGGCGATGTTGTAGGCAGAGCCGGAGAAGCTGAGCAGAGCGACAGTTTCGGCTTGGATTTTATCGATAGCTTTAGAAATATGGGCAGGGAGAGAAGCAACGCTACCTGAAACGACAGAAGTTTCGAAAGAAGAGTTAGCGGCAATGGCTTCGGTGCCTGGGGTAGATTTGAGGCCAACGATTGCATCTTCGACTTCGGAGCTTGCGAAACTTGCGTCGGCAGCAGATGGTGTTGGAGTAACCATTATATAGTCGAGCATGCGCACCTCGTTGTCCAGGCGATAGGTTTCTTTAGTTTCGTTGTAGCGGGCTTTGATTTCGTCGTCGGTGACATTGAAATCTTCGTTTTTAAGGCCTACGTAGTCGACTTTAGCCACGTTGAGAGTGACGTTTTTGTTTTCGTCGAAGTAGATTTTGGCGTCGAGCTTGTTGGCTTTGATGGCGCCAAGTTGCATTTGGAATTTAGCGCTGAGGATTTGCTTGCGGATACGGTTTTCCATGTCGTTCCAAAGAGCGCGGGCATCGGCAGCGTTAGGGTCGTTGGAGAACGCGTAGTTATAGAAATCTTCGGCGGAAGGGAAGCCATATTGTTGAGCTTCGGCCGAAGCGATAGAAGCCTCGCCAAAGAGGTAAGAGGCCATTTCTTCGTCGGTAACTTTGATACCGAGGCGCTGGATTTGCTTGTTAAGGAGCTCTTCATCGACGATGTTTTGGAGAGCCAATTCATCGACGTAAGCTGCATCGACATCTTCTTGGCCTTGACGGCGCATATTGTCGGTGATTTGAGAAGCGGCGATACGCCACTGCTCGTATTTCAACTTTTCACCATCTACTTTAACGGCAGTGTCGCGGTCGCCGAAAAAGGAGAAGATGTTATCAGAAACTGCCGTAATGATAAACAAAACGAGAGCGAGGCCCAATACAGAGATGATAAGGGCCGGGTGTTTTCTAATGTGTTCTAATGCTGACATTTATAATTTGTGTTTATTTATTTTTAGCGATTGGTATCGATTGCGGTCGGATGTCGTCAAATCGGCATGACTGCTTTTAAGCGCACAAAGATAACTTTTTTTTTGGTTATGACAAAACTTAATTGGCAAATTTGTGAAATTTGGGGATTGAATGTTGGTTGAATGCGGGTTGGACGTGGGCAAATCCGTGTGTGTTTCCCATTTGTTGATTTGTTCGGGATGGTGATTGCGAGGGCTGCGGGAAGGGTTGCGAGGCGTAGGCAAGGATTGGAGGATGATGGGCACCCCCTACCCTATCGGCCGATGCAGGCGAGGTAAAGGCAGGAGAAAGATATAATAATGTTGATGTCAAAGGAATCGAAGAGGCTAAAAAAATACCTAAAATTAGGTATTTCGAGATATAAAAAGTGGGAGTAATTTTGCAGCAGATAATTATACAAGAAGCTATTGTTTTTACAACTTAAAATATGGCGCCGTATCTGTTTGTGAAAATTGATACGGCGCCATATTAATGCGCAAGGGCGTGAGGCATGGGAAGTGGAGGGCGACAGGGCCGAAATGGCGCAAGAGGGAGGCGGTGGGAAGGGAGCGGCTGTTTCATAATAAATGTTAAAAGAAAGGAGCGGATGTAGGCCATGGCGCCGGCAAGTTGTTGCATGGGACGAAGGGCGCTACCCTATCGCGGCCATTCGGGGAGCGCCATGCCGCAAGGCGGGGCGTGTCATTAACATTTATTATGAAACGCGTATTAAAGTCGGACGACCTTATTATATTTTTTTGTATATTTGCAATTTGTAAAAGATATGGCAACGACAATAAAGAATACTGACAAAGCGATGATACCAGAGCCGGCGTTGCGCCGCTTGCCATGGTATTTGGCATACGTCACACTACTTGATGAGCGTGGCATAGAGTACGTGTCGTCGACAGCGATATCCCGGGAGCTGAATGTAGATGCGTCGCAGATAGCCAAGGACTTGTCGTTTCTCAACATAAAGGGGAAGACACGCATAGGCTACGAGGTGAAGCGATTGTGCCACGAGTTGCAGGAGTTTTTGGGGTTTAAGCGCCGCCATAATGCGGTAGTATTGGGAGTAGGGTCGCTTGGCGGGTCGCTCATTCACGACTCGGGGCTTGGCAACTACGGGTTGAACATCGTGGCAGGTTTCGACATCAATCCCGATATCGTAGGGAAGACGGCATGCGGGGTGCCCATACTCGACATATCGTCGCTTGAGACCACCATATCGAAGCTCAACGTGGAGGTAGGGATAATCACGTTGCCTGTGGACCATGCCCAAGAGGGGGCCGACCGACTCATCCAGGCCGGTATCAAGGCGTTGTGGAACTTTACGCCCTATAGGATACGCGCCCCGCGAGGCATTGTCATCACCAACACATCGATTTATGCCCACTTAGCGGTGATGTACAACAGATTGGAGGCCCAAAAACGCATAGACGACAACGCATAATAAATAGGCCACATCACCTAACAATAGAAGCAACCAGAGCCGCAGGCCATAGCCAAAAGCATAGACCAATATCAATAATGAAAATACTTGAGTTGAGAGATTTCGGCGACAAGAGCAAAGGAGAGATGCCGACATTAATAATCACGACCGACTCATCGGTGACCCGCGACAATCGTCCTGTGTTTTTGCCGGAAATATCGCAGCGGTGGTGTTGCGAGTTTTCGGTGGCATATTTAATAAGCCGGCTTGGGAAATCGATATCGGAGAAATTTGCGCCACGGTATTATGACATGATGACACTATGCGCGCGGTTAATACCCCTCGATATCGTAGAAGGCGGGAGCGGGGAAGCAGCCTTGAACTGGACACCATGGGCAACGGCATTTGACGGGGCGATGGCGATGGGAGCTTGGCAGGAAAACGGGGCAATCAAGGCAATAGACATCGCCGCCCCCCAAAGCATATCATTTGCCAATGCGATGCCCCCTATCGACAAGGCGATAAAGTTGCTGAGCAAGAATATGATAATCAAGACCGGGGATGTCGTCATACCACCAGCGCCGCTCTATCGTTGCGACATCAGCATCGGCGACCACGTAGAGGCGAGGCTCAACGGCGAGGAAGTGCTGAAATTCAACGTGAAATAGCCATATAACAGTAGCTGACAATAGCAAAGCAGCAACGACATATAGAAAAATGCCTGAAAAATAGGCATATAGACAAAAAAGCACAAATAGTAATATAAATAGGCACCTCATATAGTTAACACAATGTCATACAATAAGTTATCAGCATTATATTACACATTGCTATTCGCATTGGCTGGCGCGACATCGGCAATGGCAGTCGACGCAAGTCATTACACCCACACATCGGTGCTCTCAACCGGCCGATGGGTGAAGATACGGGTAAGCGAGTCGGGCATCCACCAGATTACGCATGAGCAGTTGCGAGAATGGGGGTTTGAGGACCCGTCGGCGGTGACAGTGTACGGATTTGGCGGCGTGGCGGGAGTGGCGGAGCTGCTCGATGAGAGCGTGCCCGACGACCTACCGCAACAGCCGGTAATATATCGCGATGACCGATTGCTATTCTACGGGGAATCGAATTATAGGCCAAACCTTGTATATTTTGCGGCTAAACCGTCGACGATACCGGTGTGCCCCGACTACGAGCGAAACAATGTGGCAGATGCCGGCTACTATTTCATAACCGACACAAAGCCGACAGTGGAGCCGGCCAAGATAGCCTACAAGCCAATTATGACCTCGCCATTCGTGCGTTCGCATTGGAGCATATCGGGATATGAGGAGGAGCTGACGTGCCCGGTGCGCCAAGGACAATTGTATTTCGGGCGCGACATTACGCAGGATAGCGAGGCGTTGCAATACTCATTCCCCATCGAGGACCTCTACTTCGAGAGCAGCACGACGACTTATACCAAGGTAGTGTTCCACGACATAGTAGTAGGGTCGGGGAGCAACATAGCCTACACACTCACATATCCCCACCGCGGTGATTACATCAACAAGAGCATCAACCTCGACAGCAGCAACAGCCACATCCTTATCAGCAGCAATGCAGCATCGTCGGATTCGTATCTTTCGATGTCGATGCCGCGCGAGTCGACGTCATTCGATGTGTCGTTATCGAAATATAGTGGGTCGAAATTCACATTTGCTGCAATCGACCGGTTGGTATTTGCCTATCCGCGACACAACAGTTTCGGGGACAGAGCGTCGTTGCTGCTATGCGACAGCTCGCTATCCAACGGGCGCATCATCGAAGTGTCGGAAGCCGAGCCCGACTTGCAGGTGTGGAATGTGGACAACGCCTACGACGTACGTCCCTACGAGACCATCTACAACTATGCCGACAAGACCATATTATTTACCAATGCCAAAAATTACGACACTACCATACCGGGCGGCATAGCTCACCGCGCCATAGCCTTCGACCCGTCGAAAGAGCATCTTGCGGTAGAATATGCCGGCGAGGTCAACAATCAGGACATACATGGCTACGACGTGCCCGACATGGTGATATTGTCGGCCGATGCATTTGTGGACCAAGCCGAGCGATTGGCGCAGATACACCGCGACCTGCTCCACCAAGACGTCGTAGTGCTTACGCAGGACAAGATATTCAACGAGTTCTCGTCGGGGACACCGTCGCTATGGGGGATACGCAAAGCGATGAAAATGTTCTACGACCGCAATCCGTCCAAGATGCGGCATTTGCTGCTATTCGGCGGCGGGTTTTACGACAACCGCGGGTTTACCGCCACAGGGGCAGAGTTTAAGGACCGAGGCGCGTTGCTTCTCAACTACGGCACGCCCTACCACAAGACCATGTCATCGCTGACCACGGCATATTCATGCGATGGATATTTCGGCATGCTCGGCGACACGCCCCCAGCAGACGAATTTATCAACAACATACAGCATATCAACGTAGGACGCATCCCGGTCACCGACGAGCAGCAAGCCGTCAAAGCCGTGGACAAGGTGAATCAATACCTTACCTACACGCCTACCACCGACATCTACCAGCGAGTGCTAATAATAACCGACCATGGCGACCAGAATGCCCACTTGCTGAGCGGCGACTCCATCACGGCCTCGTCGTTTCTTTCGGCCAACCCTGGCATCACGCTCATCAAAGGGTACAGCGCCCTGTACCCGCTTAAAGGCGGCGTAGCCATTCCGGCCAAGAGCGTCATAAAGCAGGCGCTAAAGAAAGGCGTCATGTATGTCAACTACACAGGTCACGGCCGGCCCGAGTTCCTGGGCATGTCAAACCTGTATCATATCAACGACCTATCGGGCACGCAGTACAACTACTTCCCGTTTGCGATGCTTGCCACATGCCAGGCGTTCACCTTCGACCGGTTGGAGCAATCCATAGCCCAGGAGATGGTAATGCAGAACGGAGGCGGCATGATAGGCGTAGTGGCGGCATGCAGAGAAGTGTATCAGACCCGCAACGAGAAGCTATCGGAGACCATGGCCGAGATATTCGCCAAATCGCCCAAAGGCACCACCACCGGCGACATACTACGCAAGGCGCGCAACAAGATACTTAGCGACACAGCCATAGGCGACCTTGACATGATGATCAACGCATCGTGCTACAACCTATGCGGCGACCCCGCCATACCGCTCTTCTTGCCGAGCCACGACATCACCATAGAGAGCATCAACGGCGAGGCCTACACTGAAGCAGAAGGGAGCCACCACATCGCACCGCTTGCGGAGAGCACCATCAGCGGATATGTCAACGACCCCGACAATCCCGGCCAGGCATGGGCATCGTTTGACGGGAATGTGATGCTATCGATATATGAATCGCCCATCACGCGCACCACCGTGACCCTGAGCAATTCATCGGCACGACAAGTGAATTGCGACGAAGACCTTCTCGTAGAGGCCATAGCGCCAGTGAAGGGCGGGAAGTTCACCCTGACGTTCACGCCCCCGATGCCCGCCCGCAAAGGGAGCTTCAATCGCGCCACCATCACAGCCGTGCTACCCGACAATAGCGAGATAGCCACCACCTATACCCAAGCTATGGCATGCGACGTGGAAGCCGCGCCCGAGACGCCTACCGACACCGAAGCTCCCGAAATCACGAGCCTATATATCGACAGCGACGACTTCGTGAGCGGCGATGTCACGAGCCAGGACATCACAGTCTACGCCACCATTGTCGACACCGAGAGCGGCATATATAATCCCACCGGCACAGTGGGTCCGACATGCCGTATCACCATAGACGACACGCTCAATTACCCCATAGTGGGCACAGCGATGACCAACTACAACGACGGCACGGTTGACATTGTCTACCCATTCACCGCGCTCAACGACGGGCGCCACACCTTGACGCTCCATATCACCGACAATGCGGGCAACACCGCCACTCGCACCATCGACTTCGTGGTCAACAATAGTTCGGCAAATGCCCGATTGACAGTAGCGGAGACGCCGGCGCGCGAGCGAGCCACATTGGAGCTGACCCACAACTTCACAGAGACGCCCACCGCGCGCATCATCATAGAGGACAATGCCGGCAACACCGTTTACAGCCGCGACGGCGTCAGCTTCCCCTACGAATGGGATTTGACCGACCGGGAAGGCAATCTCGTAGCCGACGGCGTGTACCGCGCCTATGCCGCATGCCAAGGGGGCAAGCTCTATGGGCACACCCCGAAGGTCGACATCATCGTGGTGCAGCAGCCATAGCACATCGCATAGCCCCTCCGCGGCCATGAGTTTTAACACTCATCATTGCTGACATTTAATCAATTATCACTAACTTTGCATCGTTGAATCCAATCTAATAAGCGAATAACAACTCCCGCAAAGTAACTAATAAAGGTACAAGCAATGAAAAAGATTTTTACTCTGACCGCGGTGTTAACGTTATGCTCCCTATGGAGCGATGTCTCCGCTATCACCCCAAGGGCTACGACAACGTCGCCCTACAAGTCGTGTTACGAACGCGTCACCGATGCCTTGCATCAGCGCCAGGCACGCCGCGCCGCTAAAGCCGGCATCGAGGCAGCCACCAATGGCGCCATCAAGCTCGATGGTGCCGACGGAGCCACTACCTTTGGCTGGCTCAGCACACCCGACGGCGTGGAATGGTACTATGCTGCCGAAATCTACCGCACCGAACTGCCCAAGGCCAACCCCGAGGCGAGCTATACCGACGAGACAATTTCGGGTTTCAAGCTCTCGGTCTACGACGAAAACTATCAGCCGGTGGGCACCGTCAACGGCAAGTTCGAGCTTAACGAAAACGAGACCCGCATTGCCGCTATCGACTTCGGCGACGTGCTTTCCAAGAACTTCTTCAATAACGATAGCAAATACGAGGTCATGGTGCTTGTCAACGCCAATACGTCAAAGTATATCAACAACACCTACACCTACGTCTACTCTATAACGACGAACAGCAATGCCGACGGCGATGCCCCCATAATCATAATGCCGGGTATGCAAGTAGCCGCCATCGATACTTCCACCGACAGCTGGAGCGAGAAGCTGCTGATGGTGTTTGACGTAGACGGCTATGTCAACCCCGACCAATCATTCGTAGTGGCAAGCGCCGACCATGATGCCGCAGCCGTGCGCACCCAGCGCTTCACCATCTACAACAAAGCCGGATATGGCAGCGAGCCCAAGAGCCTTGGCTTCATCGACCTGCCAGAGGACAAAGCGTCGTACAGCGATGGCCTGCCCGTAATCTTGGGCGTAAAAGATGGCACACTGCACGTCGCTTCAGCATCCTACGAGAAGCCTTTCTTCAGCGATATGGCCAATATGGAGTTGTCGGAGAACAACTCATTTGTGCTCACCCGCTACACGATGCCTGTAAACGGCAACGGCAAGCTGACACAGGTGGGAACCACTAAGGTACCCGTGGTAGGCGCCGATGGCGACGATTCCCCCTTCTCGCTCTATGGCGTCGGGCAGCTCGACTATATGGACGATATGCAGTTTGACGCTGAAGGCAATCCTACATTTGTCGTCACCAGAGAGAAATGGCTTATCAGCACCGACAGCCATGCCGACTCATACTATGTGTACAACAGCGCCGGCGAGCTCCTCCACACCATCTTTGAGGATGCCGACAATGTGCAGGCCATGTCGGACGTCAAAGGCTACGCTCGCCAGAACTGCTTCATCAGCACCGACGGCTCCGGCAACTACATCTACCATTTCGTAGACATGGACACCTACAACAACGTGCTGACCATGCCCGCAACTGTAGACGGCAATACGGTCACCACGCAGATGGACCGCGTGGCCGACGCCAAATATGGCTATAAGTATGTAGCCGCCACCGCCAATGCCGAGAACGACGACCAAGGCCGTGCCTGCGAGGCCATCTATTGGATAGCACCCGATGGCCGCCACATAGGCACCCACCACATCTACTTGGGCACTAACGTAGCCACCGCAGTGGCCAACATCAGCGCTGATGCTGTAAGCCGCTTCCTGGTCGACACCGACGACGACTATGAATACATGTACCTCGTAAAGCGATACACCGGCGAATCATCAAAGACCAAGACCGAGCTTTACATCGTCGACGAAAACAGCGAGCCCGTCTTCACCTACCTGCCAGAAGACGCCGACACCGACATCTTCACCGTGTGGACATTCAACCTTGACTGCAAGCCCACCATCGCCGTGGTGCTGCGCGATACCAACGACGTCCTCTCGATAGAGCTGTTCAGCCTCCCGCTGAATATATTCCAGGCAGGTGGCAGCGGCACAGCTGAAGACCCCTACCTTATAAGCACCATCGGCGACCTGATGCAAATCAGCAACGCTCCCGACGCACACTTCCGCGTAGCCAACGACATTGACGCCGAGAACGTCGCTATGCCCCATAGCGAGGCCATATTCACCGGCTCCATCGATGGCGGCAACCATGTGATAAGCAACCTCAGCGTAGCCTCCACCGGCTTGCTCGGCAACGTAGTGGGCACAGCACCGACCGAAGAGAATACGCCGTCGACCACCGTAATTAAGGACCTCATCCTCTACAATCCGAGCATCGACATAGACAAGGACGAGCCCACATCGGGATTGCTTGCCGGCTCGGTATCGCAATATGCCCGCATCTCAAATGTGCACGTCTACGGCCTCAACGTCGAAGATTCAGAATTTGACAGCGCATTCGGCGCTATTGCCGGCGAGCTTACCAACTTCGCCTCAGCCTCGGAAGTGAGCGTCAACGACTCCTACATCATCTTGCCAAAAGGCGTCACCGTGGGCGGCATCGCAGGTCGCCTGCGCACGTCGGCCACTATCAATGCTTCAGCCTTCAACGGCTCCATCACAGCCGACAATGAGGTGGGCGGCATCGTAGGTAATACCTTCGACATGAGCCACGGCACCGCCGTGACCAATTGCCACGTAAGCGCCGACATCACCGCCCAGCACACCCTCGGCGGCATCATAGGCAGCGATGACCACAGCCTCGTGGCCAACAACGTGGCCCACGGCACCCTCAAAGCCATCGGTTCCAAAGGCATCTATGGCCCATGCATAGGCGGTATCATAGGATCGCTGGCCTACCTGTCCGGCTCCGGCAACAACATCAACGGCAACCTCGCCGCCCAACATGGCATCACGTTCACCATGCCCGAGCCTATCGCTGGCGTTGAGCAGTACGCCAGCGAGACAGCCCACCGCATCGTGGGCGAGACCGACTTCAACGCCTATGGCGAAGGTCAAGACGGCTATCTGCGCAACAATTTTGCCCTTGAGCCAATGCCCATCATCAATAACTGGGAGATTTACGCCGGTCCTGACGGCGTGGAGGGCGGTACTATCACCGCCGATGAGCTTAACAAGTCGTTCCTGCAAGGCATCGGCTTCGTCTTTGGCACCGACGCCACCTCGCCGTGGGATGAGCTTTCGGCCTCAACAGTTCCCCAGCTCTACTACGAAGAGCAGCCTAAGGCACTCACCGCCGACAGCGAGACAGCATACCTCAACGTGGGCGATTACGGCGTCGTGATCTTCACCCTCGTGGGCGGCAGCTCAGCCGAACTGGACATCGAAGTGTCGAACGCTGCCAATGTCATTGCCGACGTTGAGACCTCCTACCCCACCGACGACACGGCAAGCTTGACATTCAACGCCGTAGCCGAAGGCACTGCCACTATCACCGCAAGCTTTGGCTCATTCACCCGCACATTCACGATAGTAGTGAAAGAGAGCGCCGGCATCAGCGACATCATAGCCGATGACACCGCCGCCACACTCACCTATGACGGCACCAGCGTGCGCAGCAGTGTGGCCGGCACACGCATCACCGTATACAATGCCGCCGGAGCAGTCGTGGCCGCCGCAGAGACAAGCGTCGACCTGTCGTCGCTCTCCCATGGCATCTACATCGCCGCCACAGCTACCGAAGCCATCAAGATAGCAAAATAAGCGCTGACAGCGCATACCCCACATAACACCATCGGCGAGACAGTCACCACCCCGTGATTATCTCGCCGATGTCATTTCCGACCCATTGCAAAGCCGCCAAAATGAAAGAGCCGCGGCGACTTGCATAAAATTTAACGGGCAAATCACAATAAATTTAGCGATTTAGAGTTATAGTAATATATGAAACCAGCTCTTATAAAATCGACAATTATTGGGTCGGCACTGTTGCTTGGCAGCACTGCAGTAAACGCCGACGACAATATCAAGAACGAGTTCAACCCGATAGAAACGGGAGTAACGTCGCTCTCAATAGCCCCTGACGCGCGCGGAGCGGCGATGGGCGACCTTGGAGCGGCGACCGATCCCGATGCTTATTCGCAATTCTGGAACCCGTCGAAATATGCGTTCGCCTATTCGCAAGGGGCGGTATCGCTAAGCTACACGCCATGGTTGCGCAAGCTCGTCAACGACATATTCCTTGCCGACGTGTCGGGATACTGGAAGCTCGGCTCGAACGACAATCAGGCCATCTCGGCATCGTTGCGCTACTTCTCGCTCGGCGAGGTGAACACCAACGACCCGTCGGGAGTGACATCGCAGAGTCTGAACCCCTACGAACTTGCCGTCGACGTGGGCTACTCACGCAAATTGTCGGAAAAATTCTCGATGGGTGTAGTATTCCGCTATATCTACTCCGACTTGGGATTTTCCAACTCCTATGCCGGCGACCAGACAGTGGGCGCATCGGCATTCTCGGCCGACATTTCAGGATATTACACCACCTACCCGATCATAGGGCGCAACGAGTGCCAGTGGTCGTGGGGCTGGAACATCTCCAACATAGGAACGAAGGTCAACTACAACAACGGCGAAGACCCGGCATTCTTGCCTACCAACTTGCGTCTGGGCACCACCTTCATGTTCCCGTTGGCCGACTATCATAACCTGGCATTGTCGCTCGACTTGAACAAATTGCTCGTGCCGGCGCGGCCACGCGAGAGCGACTACGCCGACGACGCCGACGGCGAACGAGAATACTTGGATGCCCTCCAGGAATGGCAAGACATGTCGCCAATCACGGGTATCTTCAAGTCGTTTTCCGATGCGCCCGGCGGGATGAAAGAAGAGCTCCGGGAGATAACCTATTCGCTTGGAGCCGAATACTCCTACAACCAGCAATTTTTCCTACGCGCGGGCTACTACCATGAGAACCAGTACAAAGGCAACCGCCAATACTTCGGGATAGGAGCCGGCTTCTCGCTCAACGTGTTGCGATTGGACGCATCGTACATGATAGCCACCGCCCAGCAGTCGCCATTGGACCAGACGCTCCGGTTCTCGCTAACATTTGACATGGACGGGTTGAGCGAAATATTCGGGAAAAGGAAATAGCAAAAGATGGACATACGCATAGGCAACGGATATGACGTGCACCGCTTTGCAACGGAGCGCGAATTGTGGCTCTGCGGCGTGAAGATACCCTACGAGATGGGGCTGCTTGGCCACAGCGATGCCGACGTGGCCATCCATGCGCTCTGCGACGCATTGCTGGGGGCGATAGCCTTGCGCGACATAGGGTATCACTTCCCCGACACCGACGAGGCTTACCGCGGCGCCGACTCGCGCGTGCTGCTGCGACGCGTGGTGGAGATGGTAGCCGAGCGCGGCTACGGCATATCCAATGTCGACGTGACAATCATAGCCCAAGCGCCCAAGCTACTGCCATTCATACCGCAGATGATCGACACCCTTGCCCAGGATCTGGGCATTGGCGCCGACCGCGTGTCGGTAAAGGCTACCACTACCGAACGCTTAGGCTTCACCGGCCGCAAAGAGGGTATCGCAGCGCAAGCCACGGCTTTGGTGATAGGTTAAGGGCCGGGGGGCCGACGGTTGGCATGCAGGGGGGGGGTATCCACGTGAAATTTGTGAAAAGCAATAAGGTCGGCGGCAAAGCCGGCCGGAATTGTTGCGGCTTATGAGCATGTGCGGCCAGCGGGAGTCGGCCGACGGCCGAGATGTCGAGTGGGGATAGCGGCGGTGGAACAATTTGGGACAAGATGGCACAAAATGCTACAAAATTGGTTTGACAAATGTGCTACAAAAGCGCCAAAAGTGAATATATTATTTGGCGGAGTGGATTGTTTTTAATACATTTGCATAACTAAGAGTATAACTAAGACGGCAGCTAACCTTTTAGCGAAGCGGCTACGAAAGTGGCAATGGCAGCGGAGCTGGAGGTTTGCTCCGGGAAAGAGGCATGGAAGAGATGGCTATTGTAGCATGTAAGCTCAATAATCAGCTGACATACAGACCGATACATGTATTGGGATGAGCTATGAGTATATTCTCGCCTCAACGGGAGGGCCTCGGCAAGCTACAAGAAACAGGACACAGCCTACTTAATTATGCGCCACAATGACGTGGCGGTCATGGAGGAGCGCCATAGATAGGGGGGGAGATGGGCGGAATGAAATGGGACCCAGATGCAAAAGCCGGTTGAAGCGTGGAGCGCAGCCGTAGAAGCGGCGACTGCCGGCAAAGATACAGACATGGCGATGGCACAGGACAACGAGCAGGCGCAATGGCATGTGATGCGGGCGTACAAGAGCGAGCGGGCGGCCGAGGAGCGGCTCTGCGACGACAAGTACGGGCTTAAACATTTCATACCCAAGCAGGAGGTGATACGCACTGTCAACGGCCGCAAAAGGGTGTGCATGGTGCCAGTGATCCACAGCTTGGTGTTCGTGTACGCGAGCCACCGGCAGATAGTGGAGTTCAAGCGGAATTTTTACAACGAGCTGCAGTTTGTGACGTGGGAGCGCGATGGCGAGCTCACGTACCTGACCGTGCCAGGCAGGCAGATGGACAGCTTCATAGCCGTGTGCCGGCAGAAAGAGCGCGAGGTGCGGTTCTACCGTCCGGGGGAGATAGGCATGAGCAACGAATTGGTGAAAGGGAAGCGGGTGAGGGTGCATGGCGGGCCATTCGACCAAGTGGAGGGCTACTTCATGAAGGTGGAGAAGAGGCGCGGGCGGCAGCTGGTGGTCATCATACCCGACCTGCTTGTAGCCGCAGCCGAGGTAGAGCCCGAGTATATCCAGATTATCGATTAGCGCGCCGCAGAGGCCAAAGCCGGGCGGCACGCGACAGATATATATAGCGTAAACATTCAAGCCGAGTTAATCGGCTAATAAATAGACGGAAAGCTTATGAGTACAATATGGATAGTCAACATCCTGGCGGTGTTTCTGCTATGCGTGTTTTTGGCCGGCATAGTGATACCGCAGATACTGCTAATAGCATTCAGAAGGCGATTGTTTGACGTGCCCGACGAGCGGAAGATACACCACGGCGTGGTACCGCGATTGGGCGGGATGGCATTCAAGCCCGTGGTATTTTTCTCGTTCGGGCTGATACTGTCAATCAACGTATCAATGGGGCATTATGAGCTGCTCAGGGAGATTGGCGCAGAAGCGTTGCCGTTGGCCTACGCATTTTGCGCCATTATCATGCTCTACCTGATAGGGATAGCCGACGACCTGATAGGAGTGCGCTACCGGGCGAAATTTTTCATGCAGATAGTGTGCGGCGTCATGCTCGTAGCGGCAGGCGTAGGGCTCTCCGACCTCCACGGACTCATGTTCCTGCACACGTTGCCGATATGGCTGACCATCCCTGTCACCATATTCCTGACGGTGTTTATCATCAACGCCATCAACCTCATCGACGGCATCGACGGGTTGGCGTCGGGTTTGTGCAGCATAGCGTTCATGTTCTACGGGTTCACGTTCATCCACCTGGAGCAATACGTGTATGCCATGCTGTCGTTTGCCACGCTGGGCGTACTGGTGCCGTTCTTCTACTACAACGTGTTCGGCAAGGCCGAGAAAGGGCGGAAGATATTCATGGGCGACACCGGGAGCCTCACCATAGGCATCATGCTATGCTTCCTGAGCCTTCAGGTAGCCCAGATGACGGCGAGCGCCATGCCGGAGCATTTCAACCCGTTCGTCTTGGCATTCGCGCCGCTGATAGTGCCCTGTTTCGACGTGGTGAGAGTGTACTGCCACCGCGTGCGCAACGGCCGGAACCCGTTCCTGCCCGACAAGAACCACATCCACCACAAGCTATTGGCGATAGGGATGCGGCAGCGCACGGCCATGGTCACGATAGTGATAGTATCGACATTGCTAACGTTGCTCAACATATTGCTATCGACCTACATAGGGCCCACGTTGCTGCTTATAATGGACATCGTCATCTGGACCGCCCTCAACATCCTCATCAGCCGAAAAATCCGGCAAAAAGAGCAAACGGGAAACACCCACCCCACGGAGCAATAGCCACCCGAGCCATAGAATAGCCACACCGGAAGGCACCCCGCCGGCAAAACGGATGACCGACTGTTATTGGTGACACTTTTGAAAATGTTAAGATATGGGGGAACATCGCATTTTGTGGATTGATTGCCTGAAAGGAATAGGGATTCTTTCGGTTATGTTTGTTCATATAACAGGACGAAAGGAACTGTTTGCATATGCAATTCCTATGTTCTTTGTACTATCGGGGTACTTGTTTCACAAACAACCAGTTGCCAATTATGTCTTGAAAACGACTCGTCGGATGGTTGTGCCATATCTTGTATTCTTGCTTTTGATTTCCTTGCTGATTTACGGCAAGGAGATAACCGTAATGGGGGGAGGGATTTTAATGGGCGGAGTCGGGCTGACGAGAGAACTTGGGACTTTTTGGTTTCCTGGAGTTCTGTTTATATCGCTAATGATATTTAACTTATTGAAAGACGGAATAATCGTGTGGGTGTGCATTGCAACATTTATTGTCGCTAATTTGCTCAATCGCCAACAATTGTATTTGCCGCTTAATTTTCAAGCGGTTGCAATATCATTATTTTATATGACTGTAGGCAATATAATAAGAGAATATTTGCCAATTGGCGAGCTTGGCAGAGTGGTTGATGATAAAATTAAGCTGACGACAATGTGCGTTGCTGTTTGTGTCGGAGTGGCAATTATATTTATACCAGGTGTGTATTTGGACATCAAGTATAACAACTACGGCATACCTGTGCTGTCAATATTGCTCTCGGTGGTGATGGTTGCTATTATTGCGGTGGTTAGTGTGAAAATTGCGAAAGTGCCGGTTATTGGCACTACATTGGCGTATTGTGGCAAGGCATCGCTTTTCATAATGTTTGTGCACCAATACATTCATTTCCAAATTTTTGCAGACAATGGGAGATTGGTTACGCTGATGGGAACTATAGTGCTATCGTTGCTACTATATTATGTAGCAATGCAGTGGCGGGTTACGAAGATGCTATTGTGTGGGGAAACTTACAAATAAAAAGGACAAAGAATGTCGAACTTAAAAGGAGAAATGATAAAGGGCGTTTTCTGGAACGCCATTGAGAAATACACAGGCATAATCATTGGGGTACTTGTATCGATGATACTTGCCCGAATACTGGAGCCAAAAGACTACGGAACGGTAGCTATTGTTTCCGTGTTTACCACTTTTTTGGGGTTGTTTAGCAGCATGGGGCTGGGACCAGCCATTATTCAGCGCAAGGATCTCACAAAGAAGAATCTTGATTCGATATACACATATTCGATACTTATGGCATTGTTCCTTGGAGCAATACTTTTTTTCTCATCGTGGGGAATCGCTTCGTTTTATGGAGACAGCCAGCTTGTGATTATAACACAAATACTCGCGATCCCATTTTTCTTCTCAACAATCAACATGGTGCCAGGCACGCTAATGGTGAGAGACAAGCGGTTTAAATTTTTAGCCTTGCGATCGCTATTGCTTGGGGGAATCAGTGCTGCGATATCGGTGGGTGCTGCGCTAATGGGAGCAGGGCTTTATTCGCTGATAATTGCACCGCTACTTACTGCCCCATTGGTATTTTTCTCCAATCAGCATTACTATCATCTTAAAATCGACAGGTCATTTAGTATTGAACCTATAAAGCGCGTGTTCTCCTTTAGTGCCTATGTGTTTCTATTTGATGTATTTAATTATTTTTCTCGCAACCTCGATAAGCTCATAATTGGGAAGTTCCTCAATCTGTCGTCATTGGGTATTTATGAAAAATCCTACAGATTGATGCAATTGCCAATGAGCAACATCACCTTTGTAATCCATCCGGTGATGCAGCCGGTGCTTCGCGACTTCAGTGATGATCATGAGGAGCTTGGACGTAAATATGCTAAAATTGTGAAGTTTATCGCCACTCTAAGTTTCACGCTTGGGCTTGCGATGTATGGGCTATCAGCCGAGTGCATACGCTTCTTTTATGGAGGCAGATGGGATGCTGCTATCCCTGTGTTCAAAATCCTTGCGCTCTCCATTCCGCTACAAATGATATTGTCCACATCGGGACCCATATACTTGGTGTGCAATAACAGCAAAATGCAATTTTGGCTTGGAGCGCGAAACACCTTAACCTCAGTGGCCGGTTTTTTAATAGCAGCAATAGTATTTGGCACTATTGAGTCGATTGCATGGGCATGGACTTTAACACTGCTTATAAACTTTGTATTTACATATTATCTGATGTATAGATATGTGCTGAAAATATCAATTATTCCTATGCTCAGGGAACTGGTGAAGCCTGCGATAATAGGCTTGATAGTATATGCTGCGATAATGGCATTTGAATTTATAGGATTTAAAAATGACACTGTAGCACTGATTGTTAAAACTGTTGGTGCAGTAGTGGCATTCGTACTAAGTGTACAGTTACTGCGCCAATACGATATATTCATGATGATTAAGCACAAAGCGAAAGATATACTGAAGAAATGAACCTGAAGAGACTATTACCGAGAACCATTGCCACGCACTTGGGGCTAATTAAGGGAACTGCGCAAAGCGTGCACAATATAAAGTATTACATGCGGGCGCAGTATCTCACAGACAAAGCTATAAATAGTACAAAGAGAGGAGTTAGTGATGAAGATTTTGGCAATGAGCTGATTGTTTCGCTCACCACCTATGGCAAAAGGCTATATAGTGTGCATCTTGCAATAGAGTCGATTATGCAAGGGTCGGTCCTGCCTAACCGCATTATATTGTGGCTTGGCGATGATCTTAAAGACACGCAATTGCCAGCAGTGTTGAGGAACCAAATGAAGCGTGGGCTTGAGATTGCATATTGCAAGGATGTAAAATCGTATAAAAAGCTATATCCCACTTTGTGCAATTATCCTGAGGCCGATGTGATTACCATTGATGATGATATAATCTATAATTACGATCTTGTTGAGGCTCTCGCCGAGGCTCACCGCACCTACCACGACTGCATTGTGGCACGAAGGATTCACAAGGTCGTGATTGGCGACAACGGGAAGCCTGTAGCCTACAACAATTGGGAATGGGGTGGAGGCGACTGGGTGCCATCTCTGCTAAATTTCTTTACAGGTTGTGGTGGCGTGTATTATCCCGCTGGAAGCTTTGACAAGGAAGTGATGAGAGAGGAAGTGTTCACAGACATTTGCAAATATGCCGATGATGTGTGGTTTTATGCAATGGCGGTGAAGAAAGGCACAAAAGTGATGAGAGTGAGAGCCGAGAGTTCCACTGGTGAGGACTATCTGCTGAACGATTCCGTACAGGACATGGGCTTGTGCAAGACAAATGTGGACAATGGGTTCAACGACAAGCAGATAGCAGCAGTTTTTGCCCGATACAACATCAATGAGATTCTTGTTAGGGAGAGCGAGAGACTTGCGAACCGATGAGGAAGGAGGGAGAGAGAAGCATGGTGACGAAGATAGTGTATATCCTGATCAGCACTGAGAGAGATACCTACCTGGAACAGCTATGGTATTCACTCTACTCATTAAGATTGCATAATAAGGAGGCAAATGTTGTGCTGCTTACCGATAAGGCGACAGAAGAAACGTTGGTTGGGCTAAGGGCTGGCATTAAAGAATACCTTACGGCAATACAAGTGGTTGATGTGCCAGAATCGTACACGCCGAAGGAACGCTCACGTTTCATAAAGACGACATTCCGCAAGCATATTGATGGTCCTATATTGTTTTTGGATACTGACACAATCATTGCAGAGGATTTAAGCACTGTAGATTTGATTGAATCAGATGTGGCATGTGTGCTTGACTATCATGCGCAATTAGACAGGCTTATAGAAGGCAAGGTGATTCGCAAGCGCATGAATGATATATTCGGGCTTAACGTTCAGCATGAGAATAGCTACTTCAATTCTGGCGTGATGCTGGTAAAGGATACACCAATTGCGCACCGGCTTTTCGATGAATGGCACAAAAACTGGAAGATTGCTGCATTTGACAAGGGTCAATGCTATGACCAACCGGCGCTCATGGCTTCAGACTTAGCTTGCGGACATGTGATTAAAGAATTGCCAGGTATCTGGAACTGTCAGGTCCTGACAAGTATTCAGTACTTACATCGAGCCAAGGTCATACATTTTTTCAATAATACATGGGAAGGGAAATCTGAGTGGTCGCCATTCTTTGATGACGAGATTTACCTACAGCTAAAGAGGAGCGGTAAGATTTCAGCCCAAATTAAGGAATACCTTTCCGACCCGAAATCAGCATTTTCCTCACCAACATATTTCACGAGCAAGGCTCGCAACGAGTTTATGCTGACATTGGTCGGAGCTACTTTATATAGCGGGTACAAGCAGAATGGCTTTTTTTATAGGATGGTGAACATGCTATGTGTGTGCAGGTATGCAATTATTAGAATGTTACGACATGGCAAGATTTAGCTTTATTATTCCGGTGTATAATGTCAGCCCATACCTCCGTGAATGTCTTGACAGCATACTGTCGCAAGATTACTGCGACTTCGAGGTTTGTATAGTGGATGATGGGAGCACCGATGAAAGCTCGATGATTTGTGACGAATATGCGGCAAGGGATAGGAGAATAAAGCTGTGCCATCAACAGAATGGCGGAGTGTCGGTTGCACGCAACAAGGCCCTTGAGATGGCAACAGGAGAATATATCTGGTTTGTAGATGCCGATGATCATATTCTCCCTGGGGCATTGGAGTATCTTGTTACCGTAATAAGGAGCAGTGGATGTGATACGGTTTTTTTCGGAGCGGACAGGTTAACTAAAAAAGCACGTTTTCAATACGATTGTACCGACAAAGATGACTTTCTTTCATCACATGTGTGTTATTGCAATCCATTGATGATATTCAAGCGTGAGATTATCTCAAATTGCAATATACATTTCACAATTGGCATGAAGATGGGAGAGGATCTTGAATTTCAGTACAAATACCTCTTGCACTGCACCAATATCATAGCTATCCCATATAATTTCTATTACATAAGAGAGCGTAACGATTCAGCCTCTCGAAGCAGCGCTTCAACACAAAACGACTTTCTTGGTAGCCGTTGTATTCTCCTGAATATGATAACATATTTGGAGAATATGAGCTATAGGGGTGATGCATGGATGGGGTCACGACTGGCTGAGCGTCTTAAATGCTATCTGAAGTCGGCATCAAGACTTCCTGATGTTGACCGGTCATTGGTGCAGGGTGATGTGCGTAGATTTGTAGGATGCTATAGAGCCTTAGGGTATAAGGAATTTGGCAATTTCATATTCAGAATTGCCAAGATTGATGTAAGGATTTGCTTTGTGATGTATAGGCTGTTGCTTAGGTCGAAAGGCTTAAGACGTTTGGGTGACTGAATGGTGCGGTACTGTGAGGATGAAAGGGAAACTAATTATTTTATGGGGAAAAATAGTTGCGCGTGTATAGGGGGGATTTGCTGACACTTAGAAGCAGCGAGGCGCTATTTGCCCGGAAATTCAGCTCTGAGAACATGTGGATTGTGGATGAGATAGGAAAGTGGTATAGATGAGCAAAAGAATTGATTTGTGATCATGAGTATAGCAATGACTCTATATTTGCTATTGCAACTTCAGCCATAGATTAAAGGGAGATAAAAACCGATGAAGACATATGTTGTAAATATGACAAAGGACACAGAGAAGCGTGCCCAGATTGAATCTCAGTTGGCTAATCATCCTGAGCTTGATTATCAGATATGGAAGGCTGTGGAAGGCAGAAAGCTGACTGCTCAGGAACAGAAGGAGATGATACACCCAGAGTTTTACGAAAGATATGGGAAAACGGCCACCCTTCCTGCCGCTGGATGTTCGCTTAGTCATATTGGCATCTATCGTGACATGATAAGCAACAACATACAGTATGCCTTGGTGCTGGAGGATGATGCTATATTATCGCGTGACTTGAAGATAAACAGTATTATTAAGCTGTTGGAAACCGATGAGCCGGTCGCAATACTTCTTACTCCCGATTTTTGGTATCATAGGAAGGCCGAGAAAATGATTGTTGACAGCAGCCACAATATATTTCGGCTGAATGATGGCTATATGACATCGGGATATGCCATCAATAGGGCTGCGGCACAGCTTATTGCCCCCAGAATATATCCTGTCAGGTTCGTGGCCGATGCCTGGAGCGTTTTTATAGGTTTTGGAGTAAAGCTATATGGCGTCGTTCCGCATGTGATAAGTTATCCCGATGGGCTTGGGGAGATAGGGGCATCACAGCATGTCCACAAGACGGCTTATGGAAAGTTGCGTTCTTGCCTGGTGTTTATCTATATACGCTATCTATGGGCATTAAACTATATAAAAGGAAATAGAAGGTCATTGAAAAAATGGTGCTAAAAAATATGGAAACAAGAATCAGTTACTTCGATAATATGAAAGGGGTGGCCATTTTACTTGTGGTTATCGGTCATATTATGCTTTTCTCTTTTGGATTTGAGGATTCTCAGCTTGTAATATTCTTATGTTTTCACATGCCTGTGTTTTTTTATATTTCAGGATTTTTTGCCTATAAAGAAGTGACATCATTAAGGTCGCTGTGCGAAAGGTTAATAAAGAGAGGGCTGACACTACTTATCCCTTATGTGGTATTTCTTTGTGCATGGTACATTTTTGCTGGGCGTGGCAGTGAGATTTTGGAAATTGCCATGGGTGGAGGTGGCAGATACTGGTTCTTATATACATTGTTTGTATTATCGGCGTTTTTCTTGGTCTATGAATATGTCATAAGGCGCGTTAAGAGGGCTTGGGTTTATGTGTCGCTATGGATTGTACCATATATTGTCCTTATAGCGATAAAATTTCACTTAACGCATGATGATGGGAATGCCTATGAGATTGTAACAGGGTTGGTTAATTACTATAGATATTTTCTAATTGGGTATTTATGCAGGAAGTATGTTAATCTCAACAAGCTGCTTTTTGGCAACGATGTTGCGGCATGTGTGGGGTTCGTTGCATTTCTGCTTAACTGGTACTTCTTTGATTACCACAATATCTTGCTGGTGTTTGGAGGCAACTTAGGCGCAATAGTAGTGCTTCAACGATTCTTCCAGACTGAGATGATAGCTACTTCAAAGGTTGGGGCCGCATTGTCGTCTATAGGACGACATAGTCTTGCGATATATGTGATACATTATTTCTTTATCCCCGATATTTCAGCCTCAGTGCACGATTTCCTTGATTGTGGCAACCCATTTATT
This sequence comes from Bacteroidales bacterium, assembly GCA_029218425.1. Lineage (GTDB taxonomy): Bacteria > Bacteroidota > Bacteroidia > Bacteroidales > Muribaculaceae > JAGBWK01. The sequence goes on from JAQXRH010000067.1 coordinate 27,013, forward strand.
TGGCAACTCACTTTTGCATTTTTGGTATCAATTCCCATAGTTGCTGCAAGCATGTTTGTCGGGAAGTTAATTGAGACAAACAGGATTTTGAATTTCGTATGTTTTGGCAAAATGTTTTGGCGTGAGAAAAAATAGTAGATACTATATCTGTGTGACACCGTTTTTCCCGAGCCCTGAGCGGTGGCAGGGGGCCTATGTGCTTGACCAGGTGAAGACCATCATGCGCAACTCCGACTATGAGGTGCGGGTATTTGTAGGTGGAGGGGATGAGAACTCCGACTATGAGGTTGACGGGGTGCGGGTGTATCGCTATGCTACGCGTGAAATGCCATCGAATGTGCTCAATGGCGTTTTCAACGGCTATAACGCACGCTCGTTTGTGAAAAGGGTGTTGGCACTTGGCATTGACCCTGAGGATGTGGATTTCGTGCATTGCCATGTGTCGATGCGAGCGGCTTGTGGGTTGGAGCTAAAAAAGCTGAATCCAAGGATAAAGGTGCTGCTCCAGCATCATGATTTGGACCCGTTTAATCTACGGAGTGGTGTGATAGGGCGGAATAATCGATTTAATATTCGCTATCGTGCCAAGAAGGCTATCAGGCTATATAATGAGGTGGATTTGCACATCTGCATAAGCGAGGCGTGCCGTGATTGCTTGCTACTGTTTCCCAATCCGCGGCAGAGTGAGGTGTATGATGATTGTAAGCGTTCGCTTGCACTATGCAACGGGATGCCTTCCATTAAAGCTAAGGCTACTTATGTGCTTTATAATGGGGTCGATTGCCGGTTGTTTTGCCATGGGGAATTGCCAACGAATAGCGAACCGCGACTTTTCAGGATAGGTTGTATTGCCAATTTCCAAGAATTGAAGGGACACATCACTCTTATCAAGGCTTTTGAGATTTTGCACAACAGAGGATACACCGATGTGCGCTTGTCTCTTTTGGGAAGCGGTGAGACAAAAGCTGAGTGTGAGAGTTATCTTCGTGCTCACGGCTTGATGCAATATGTAGAGTGGCCCAAGGAGGTGTCGCACGACAAGTTGCCGGAATATTACAGGTCGCTGGATTTGTTTGTGCTGCCGTCGTATTTTGAGGGGTTTGGGTGTGTTTTCACGGAGGCTGCTGCATGCGGAGTACCTTTCATGGGATGCGTCGGGCAAGGATATTCGGAATATATTCCCGATGAAGACCGCGACAAATGGCTCATAGAACCGAGGGATTATAAACGTCTTGCTGATATCATTGAGGCATACATGAAATTTCGCTATAAGCAACACCTAAAAGAAACTTATGATATTGACTGCCTTATAGGCAATTATCTGCAGTATCTCGAAACGCTATGACTAAGAATAGTACACCATCTATATGGAGATATATAAAGAATACTCATTTTTTTGTATTCTTATTCGTATTTGCTGAATTAACCAAAGTCGCAGGTTTTATACCGCACATTCCCGATGTTGTGACATACGGTATAATGGCGTTATTTGCGTTGTATTGCATTTTTAATACGCAGAAGTATGAATTAATATATATAGCACTATTGGCATATATCCCATTGGAAATACTATATGCTTCGCCCGACAATATGTTTAGTCCGTGGATAAGATATTTATTATTTGCCCTTATCATAGTCACATGCACGGGTCTATGCGCAAGCAAGAAATTAGTATTGATGAGAGCCCGAATTTTTGAAATAACGTGCTTCTGTTGCGCTGTTTTAGGTGTAGGGTCATTCTTTGCGTTTTTTTGGGGTATAAACTATATGCTAAATTCATCTATCATATCAGATTTTAATATCGTAGGACTTTTTGGAGGATTGACACCCCATTCAATGTTGTTGGGACCTGTTGCCGGGGTAGGCACATTGTATATTGCAAACAATGCGTTAAGACAAAAGAAATGGATACTATGGGCATTGGCTGCACTTAGTTTATTAAGCGTATTGTTATCCGATTCCCGGTCGGCGTTTTTATCCACTATATCAGGGGCTCTGGTATTGTTACAATTGAGTTCAAATAACTTGGGAAAATTTTTCAAAAGAATTATTGTAATATTTATTTTGTTCGCTTGCACTTTGCCCTTATGGCAAGACTCCGCAAGCGGATTGATTGAAAAACAAGCTGGCAACATCTCGGCAGGCAGCATGTTCCATACACGAGAGGACAAATGGGCACAACGAATTGAAGAATTCAAAAGTAGCCCGATTTTTGGTTATGGCTTTGCTTCAGTTGACAAGGCCAACAAGGACAATTCGGTGGGAATGAACGGAAAATCTATCGAATCGGGGTCATCATGGCTCTCAGTATTGTCTATGACCGGGATCATAGGCTTTTTAATCATTATGCTGATTTATAGCAAGTCGGTAATTTCGGCATATAAATTTGGAAAAGATCCTCTGCTTATAAGTATTCTTACTTTGCTATCGGTAAATATGTTCACAGAAGGTTATATTTTCTTTGGCGGCAGTTTTTTGGCATTCCTATTTTGGATAACCATAGGCGTATGCTCCGACAAAAAGTATGGTTTAACCCGATAATTTAGAATCTCAATAACGATGGAGAAAAGAATTGGATGGATAGACAATGCACGTGGATTGTGCATGCTATTTGTAATGGCGCACCATTCACCTTTTATGGAAGCATGGATGGTGAAAATATATTTGCCAATATTCCTAACGCTCTTCTTTTTTATTAGCGGTTATCTGTTCGTCAATCCTAATAAGCATGTCAGTGTTCAACAAAAAGCGTTAAATATATTCACTTCTTTATTAATTCCATATTGCATCTATATATTAATTACTTCCATTTTCCATCTTCTGACTGGAGGATTTGACGCTTTTCTCGCTGACATTAGTGATTCTTTACTGGGAGTAAAATCTTGGTTTGTATCGGCTCTTATTGTAACAGAATTGTTAGGGCTTCTTATGCTATTCTTTAAGGTTAATAGAGTTAAATTTTGCATTATTTTCATTTCCATATCGTTGGCGATATACATTCTACTACCCTATCAAGAGTATTATTGGAATTTCAGAAATGCAATGTTTGCCAATCTTTATTTTGGAATAGGAATGATATGTCGTCAATATAATGTCGTGACCTACTTATTGAAAAATATTGTTGGCGTTGTTATGGCAATAGTTTATGTCTGCTTGATTATATTCGATATAGCATACAACGTCAATACCGGTAATTTCAATGAAACATTTACTAACTATCCGTTCTTTATAATCGAGTCATTAATTGGCATACCTGCATTTATCTGGCTATGCTCGAAAATCACTCATTATAATAAAGGCTTATTATTTATCGGCGCAAACTCGTTGTTGTATTATTATTTCCAATCTGTGTTCATCCGTGCAATTTTGACATGCTTGGATAGACTCGGGTTACATTTTCCAACTTATATTGGGATTTGGATATTCTTACTATTCATTTGTGTGGGTATCGCAATACCCGTTTATTTCATAAACAAATATTTCCCGATATTCTCAGGAAAATACCGAATTAAAATACCTGGCGATAAATGACAATAGTATTCTACTGCAACTATCTGAATCACCATCAGGTGGCGGTGGCCGACGAGATGTATGGGCTGTTGGGCGAGGATTTTCGTTTCGTGGCTACATTGCACCGCGACAACGGCCAACTCAAGGGTGGCGGGGATTATAGCTCGCGGCCGTATTGCATCCTGGCGGCGGAGACCGACGAGGGGCATCGACAGGCATTGGAGCTTGCCGTGGAGGCCGACGTGTGCGTGTTTGGGGCGTGCTCGCAGGAGTATGCCGTGCGGCGTGCCGTCGCCAATCCCGCGGGGATGGCGTTTGAGGTGGGCGAAAGGTGGCTCAAGCGGGGGTGGCTGAACGTGGCTTCGCCGGTGCTGCGGGCATGGTGGCTGAACTATCGGCGGTATTTCCGCAAGGCCAATTTCTACAAGCTCTGTTCGGGCGCATTTGTTGCCGGCGACGATGAGCGGTTGGGGTGCTATAAAGGCCGGCATTATAAGTGGGGCTATTTCACCGAGGCGCCCTCAAGCGATGCCCCGGCCGTAGAGGCCTCCGGCCGATGCGTCAGCATCATGTGGTGCGCGAGGTATTTAAAATTAAAGCATCCCGAATTGGCAGTATTGTTGGCCCACAATCTCAAAAGCAAGGGGCATGACTTCGTAATCGACATGTACGGAAGCGGCGAATACGAGGCGCGGGCCAAAGAGCTGGCGATGAAGCTTGGCCTTGAGGACGTGGTCAAGTTTAAAGGCACCTTGCCCAATGAGCAGTTAATGCAGCAGATGCGTGAGCACTCCATATCCCTTTTCACTTCCGACCGCAATGAAGGCTGGGGAGCCGTGGCCAATGAAAGCCTGGCCAACGGCTGTGTGCTCATCGCGAGCGACGCCATAGGCAGCTCGCCTTACCTCATCAAAGATGGTGTGAACGGCTACATGTTCCGCAGCGCATCGGCCAGCTCCGGGTTCAAAAATCCCGACAAAAAGGCGCTGGCCGACCTTACCGACAAAGTGGAATGGCTTATTAACAATAAAGAGCATCTGGAAGAGATGCGCCGCCAATCGGCCCTGACAATGCGCCAATTGTGGCATCCTCGCAGAGCCGCGCTAAATCTCTTGCGCCTCATCAACGACCTGCGAGCTTGTGGCGACACATCGATAGCCGAAGGCCCTTGTTCAAAAGCATAATACCGTCATGAAAATCTTGCATTACATACCGTCAATTGATGAATCATCGGGGGGCGTGGGCGCTTATATGCAATTGCTTGCGCGCGACCTTGGCGCTCTCTGCGAGCTTCATGTCGTGACGCATCGTTCAGGTTGCGAACGGCCGCTCGACAACTGCCGGCTCCATTATATCGATTACAAATGGAAGCCGTGGAACAACTGCAAGAAGGAGTTCATGGCATTGCTCAACGAGATACAGCCCGACGTGTTCCACACCAACTGTTGCTGGATGCCTATTAGCGCATTGGCCGCGATGTGGGCGCATAATGCAGGATATAAGGTGGTGTATACCCCCCACGGCATGCTGGAACCGTATGCCATAGCACGCCACTACCTTACGAAGAAATTGCCCGCCATACTCCTGTTCCAGAAGAAAGGCATCAAAGTGAGCGATTTGATACACTCCACCGCCGAAACCGAACGCGACAACCTGCTGCGGCTCGGTTGGAACAACCGGATTTGCGTCATCCCCAATTGTGTCCAGCTCGACGGCATTGAAATGAAACAGTCGTGGAAACGCAATCGCAAGATACTGTTCCTAAGCAGAATCCACCCCAAAAAGGGGGTGAACTTCCTCATTGAGGCTGTAGCAAAATTGAAAGAGGATTTCTCAGGATACACTGTCACTATTGCCGGACCGGGCGACGGCGCTTATATTGAGGAGCTAAAGACTCTTGCCAAGCGATGCGGCGTGGCCGATATTGTCGAATTCATCGGTCCCGTAGGCGACGCCGACAAGTGGTCGCAATATCGCGACGCCGACTTGTTTGTACTGCCCACGTGGAGCGAGAATTTCGGAATCGTGGTGCCTGAAGCACTTGCCTGCGGCACGCCTGTGATTACCACCATCGGCACGCCATGGGCCGAGCTCAACGACCGGCAATGCGGCTGGTGCACCGAAATTGGCACACAACCTACCACCGATGCCCTTATGAAATTCCTTGCCTGCTCCGACGCCCAACTTGAAAGTATGGGAAGACGGGGCCGTCAATTGGTGGAAAGCAAATACACCAGTATAGCCGTCGCCAAGCAATTTGTAGATATGTATAACGGACTTACGTTAAACGCTTTATGACCAAAATTGACCTATCAAAATACCATAACACCCTGTCGCGCAAGCATCAATTGACACGCGTGGCATGGAACGTGGTGTGGACGCTCCTGGCCCGTCCGCTGCCTTGCAGCATGGGCAGCGCATGGAAGCGCACACTGCTCCGCATCTTTGGCGCGAAAATCAATGCCACGGCCGTCATATATTCCTCGGCCAAAGTATACTACCCCGCCAACCTCGAAATGGGAGCATACAGTTGCCTGGCTTCGCACGCGGAGTGCTACAACGTCGACAAGGTGACCATCGGCGACAACTCCACCATATCGCAAGGGGCTTACCTCTGCACGGCGAGCCACGACATCACCAACCCGCTCAATCCGTTGGTCACGGCCCCTATAGTGATTAAAGACCAAGCATGGGTCGGAGCAAAAGCATTCGTGGGAATGGGCGTCACCATCGGCCAAGGGGCCGTGGTGGGGGCTACGGCCTCCGTCTACAAGGACGTAGAGCCTTGGACCGTAGTCGGCGGCAACCCCGCTAAATTCCTAAAAAAACGTATTGTAAAAGAATAATCATGCTCGATTTGACCGTTATCATCCTTACGTATAACGAGGAGATACATATACGCCGTTGCTTGGAAAATGTCTGCCCAATCGCGAAGAAGGTGATTGTGGTCGACAGCCCTTCGACCGATTCTACCGTTGATATATGCCATGAGTTTGACAACGTGGAGGTGGTAGTGCACAAATACCCCGGTAATCAAGCCGAGCAATTCAACTGGGCAATTGACAACGTGAAGATAGATACGCAATGGGTGCTTCGACTTGATGCCGACGAGTATCTATTGCCGGAACTTATCGAGGAGCTGAAAGTGAAACTGCCATCGCTGCCCGACGATGTCAACGGCGTGATTTTCAACCGGCGCCATATCTTCATGGGCAAATGGATGAAACGTGGCATCTACCCGGTGAAGCTACTTCGGGTGTTCCGCTATGGCAAAGGCCGATGCGAGCAGCGGCTCATGGATGAGCACATCCAGCTTTACGAGGGCCGCTCTGTGGAGTTCGACAACGACTTCTGCGACCACAACCTCAACGACTTGTCATGGTTCTGCCATAAGCACGTCAACTATGCCACGCGTGAAGCCGTCGACATGCTCGACATCGAATTCGACCTTACAGGGGCGGCTTCGACCGACGACAACAAGAACATAAGCCGTCAGGCCCAGGCTAAACGTATGAAAAAGCATAAATATGCCAAACAGCCTTTATTCTGGCGCGCGTTTGCCTATTTCTGCTACCGTTATTTCCTGAAAGGCGCCTGCCTGGATGGCAAAGCAGGGTTTATATGGACTTTCCTGCAAGGTTGGTGGTACCGCACGCTGGTGGATGCCAAGATTTATGAGGTGAAAAAGGCTTGCGGCAACGACAAGGACGCCATCAAAAAGTTCATCCGCGATAAATGGGGATTGTCAATATGAGTTACCACGACGCAACACTTCTTTCATCAACATGACTATCAGCATTATAACTGCCACCTTCAACTCCGCCGCCACCCTACGCGACACCTTTGAATCGGTGCTTCGCCAGGACTACCCCGACTATGAATACATTGTGGTGGACGGCGGCTCCAAGGACGGCACTGTCGACATCATCGGCCAATACCAACCGCGCTTCGGCTCCAAGTTGAAATGGATAAGCGAGCCCGACAATGGCATCTACGACGCCATGAACAAGGGCATCGGCATGGCCACGGGCGACGTGGTGGGCATCCTTAATTCCGACGACTTCTACACTCGCCGCGACATTCTCTTGCAAGTGGCCGAGGCTATGCGCGACAACAATGTCGACGCCGTGTACGGCGACATCCACTATGTCGACGACTCCGACCTGACAAAATGCGTGCGCTACTACTCCTCGAAGCGCTTCGGCCGTAGGCTCATGCGTTGCGGCTTCATGCCCGCCCACCCGAGCTTCTACTGCCGGAGGAGCATATATGAGCGTCACGGAGCCTTCGACACCGCCTATAAGGTGGCCGCCGACTTCGAATGTCTGCTCCGGTTCATTTTTATCCACCGCATATCCACCCGCTATCTTCCCCTCGACTTCGTGACAATGCGCACCGGCGGCGCTTCTACAAGCGGTTGGTCGAGCCACCGCCGCATCCTTCGCGACCACCAGGCGGCATTCAAAAAAAATGGAGTCTACAGCAACGTGCTCTTCGAATCGCTCCGCTACGGCTACAAGATATGCGAACTCATAGGCCACAAGCTGCATCTCACCAAAACCAACAACTGACACCACCCCGATAGCGCCACACGCGAACATACACCCCACGCCACACCACGCATAGCACATCATATCATAGCATCGCACCACCCCGCGCCTCATCAGGCAGCGGTGCCCCTACCCTACTGCGTCCACTACATAGCAGAGAAACACCTCTCTGCCATATAGTGGACGCCTCTTTTCCCAACGGATTGCGCTATAGCTCATCCATCGGCCCCTAACAAAAACGGTAAAATCGCGTTTCTATCAGATTGATACGCGCGATTTTACCGCTCTATGAGGTTATATGTAGTTGTGGGTATTATTCTTTCTTGCCGGCTTTGCGGTGGTAGCGTAGAAGCTGTATGGTGAAGTCGCGTTCTACTTTGCGTAGCTCGAAGAGCTGCCGTTTGTTGAGGATGGACTCGAATTTGGCGTAGTATTCTTTTTCGATATCAGCCTCTTTTTGCTTCACTTCGAGCAGTATACGAGTAGCATTTTCGTATTCGAGATCGGTAACCGTGCCTTCGGGGGCTTCGTAGATTTTTGTTTCTACGGAACGTGCTTCGTCGTTAAGAGCAGTGACGGCATCGTCCATTTGGTCGTAGATGTCGAAGAATGCGTTGGCCTGCTCGCGGGTGAGGTCGAGTTTCTGGCGGAAGTAGTTGTGCTTATATTCGCGTATGTCGTCGCGAAATTGCTTGCGTTCACGGTTTTGGGCGAAGGCGGGGCAAGCGCAACACAGGGCGAGGGCGATTGATATAGCGTAGATGAGTTTCATCGAGAGGCTGTTTAACGAGGGGTTGGGGAAAAGGTTAAATAGAGTCGTCGAAGATGTATTGGAAATCGTCGGTAATGTCATCTATGGCGATTGAATCGAGGGAGTCGATAGAATCGGTGGCCTGCAGGAAGAAATCTTCCATAAGTTGATATTGGTCGATTTCGGGGTAGATACATTCATCGACGAAGGCTTGGTCGTTGAGGGCGGTCATCACCCCGGGGTAGTTGTTGATGTCGGTGAGGTCGGGAGCTGGACCGGAGAGGAAGCCGAACATTTTCATCATGCACCATATGCCGGCAAACATAGCTGCCATATAAGCGTAAGGGCGTATTCTGTGCCAGAGAGAGCGCGGTGGCTCTGGCTCGGCATATTCGACTTCAGGGAGAGAATTGGACAAATTGGCGACAAATTTGTCAAAGTAGCCATCCGGGACTGTCATTCCCGAGCGTCGACCGATTTTGTCAAGTATGTCGTTAGTTTCTTTCATAGAGAGAAAAAGTTGAAGTAGTTGTTTTGAAGCTTTGTAGCGTAAACGGCTGAATGACAGCGAACTGTCGAAATTGTCGCTACTTGTTGTTTTATCTTTTTAGAGATTAGACTATAGATTGCAAAAAAAGTTTAATCAAATTGGGAAAAATATTGTTCGATTTTTTTTACGGCGAGGTGGTATGAGCTTTTGAGTGCCCCTACGGAAGTGCCGAGGATTTCGGCCATCTGTTCGTATTTCATTTCGTCGTAGTAGCGCATGTTGAATACGAGGCGCTGCTTCTCGGGGAGGGTAGCAATAGCTTTACGTAGCTCGAGGGCGAGGGCATCGCCGTCGATGTTCGTATCGGCTTGGATAGCGTTGATGAGCATGGATTCGTCGTCGTCGATCGACAGGTTGTTGCGACGACGTTCGCGGGCGAGAAACGATAGGCTCTCGTTGATGGCGATCTTGTAGAGCCACGTCGACAGCTTAGCGTCGCCGCGGAAATTGTCAAGCGAGGTCCATGCTTTGATGAAAGTTTCTTGAAGTATGTCGTTGGCATCGTCGTGCGATTCGACCATGCGACGTATCTGCCAATAGAGCGGCTCGGTGAAGTCGGCAATCACTTGCGTGAAGGCAGCGCGAGCTGTTGACGGGTCGCGAAGCTGCTCGATGAGCAATGGTGAGTCTTTGGCAGGTAGTTTAGACATTGTGAGGGTGATGGTTTTTGCGGTTGTAAAATTAGTAAATTTTTTTAATTGTGCAAAATTGCCTACCTTTGTGAGTAATTAAAACCAATTAATAACGAAGAGAAGATATGCAATGTATGTCAAAATTGTCGGCAGTGATTGTGATAACCGTGTCGGCAACGATGGAAATGGGTGCGGGCAATGCGCTGACGGAGTACGTAGATACCGTAGTAGGATTGGATGAGGTATCGGTTTCGGTGATAAAGTCGACGTCGGCAGTGATGTTTCCGGCATCGGTGACCGAAGTCGGAACGGAGGAAATAGAGAGGATGGGAATAGAAGGGGTGAAGGGATTGAGCGAGATAGCGCCCAATTTTTATATGCCAGAATATGGGTCGCGGATGACCTCGTCGATTTATGTCAGGGGATTGGGAACGCGCATTGACCAGCCGGTGGTGGCGTTGAACGTCGACAATGTGCCGTTGCTTAACAAGGACAATTATGACTTCACATTCACCGATTTGGACCATATAGAGGTGGTGAGGGGGCCTCAGAGCATATTGTATGGAAGAAACACGATAGGGGGAACGATAAATATGACGACGATGTCGCCGATGAAGTACCAGGGCGTAAGGGCTCGGTTGGATTACGGTTCGGGGTGCACGTGGGGCGGCGCGCTGTCGGTCTATGAGAAAGTGTCGCCTACAGTGGGCATTTCGGTAGCCGGAGCGTATAGGTCGACCGATGGGTTTTACCGCAATGAGTACACGGGCAATAAGGTCGACAATGAAAAATCGTGGATGGGAAGGGCCAAAGTGGCATGGCGTCCGTCGGCGGCATTCATGCTGGAAAATAGTGCGTGGTTGACTTCGACCAAGCAGGGCGGATACCCTTACGAATCGGTAGCTACCGGGCAAATAAACCACAATGACACGTGCTATTACGAGCGCCTGACGGTGGCCGACGGGTTGACGATGCGCTATTTCATGGACAATGTGTCGGTGTCGTCGATAACGTCGTTCCAGTATATCAACGACGACATGACGCTCGACCAGGATTTCCTGCCGGAGGATTATTTCACGCTCAGTCAGCGCAGGCATGAATGGGCCATGACGCAGGATTTCGTAGTAAAAGGGCACGCGGGCAATTATAAGTACATAGGCGGCCTGCTCGGCTTTTACAAGCGTGGCAACATGTCGGCACCAGTGACGATGAAGGATTATGGCATAAAGACGCTGATAGAGGACAAGGCCAACAAGCCAGGGTCGCCAATGCAGATAAAGTGGGATGAACGCGCCATGCTATTAGCGTCGGATTTCATGATGCCGAGCCGCGGCTTTGCATTGTATCATGAGAGCGAGTATGAGTACGGCAATTGGCGTGCTTCGGTGGGACTGCGATTGGCCCACGAGCGCAACGAGATAGACTACAACAGCTACGTCAACACGGGATTGACGCTCTATCGCCAGCAAGGGCCGGTGATGATACCATTGAAGCAGATACCTGTGGAATTGGCGCTTGCCGACAAGCTGCACCAGACCTCGCTTGAATTGCTTCCGGAACTTAAGCTGTCATATAGCATAAGCAAGGATTTGGCAGTAGGAGTAGTCGTGTCAAAGGGCTACAAGGCGGGCGGATACAACACGCAGATGTTCTCCGACATATTGCAGCAGAAGCTGATGGGGATGATGCCCTCGGCAGGTGGCGCTCCGACCACGTCGGCCTACGACGTGGACGACGTCATATCATACGACCCGGAAAACAACTGGAATTATGAAATTGATGCTACGGCCTCGCTATTTGATAACACGCTCGACGTGGATGCCGCGGTGTTCTTTATCGACACTCGCGACCAGCAGATGACGGTGTTCCCCGAAGGAGAAACCACCGGGCGAATGATGACAAATGCCGGGAGGACTCACTCCAAGGGCTTAGAACTGTCGGCAACGTGGCGTCCCGACCAGCATTTTGTGGCCAATGTGTCGTATGGCCTGGTCGATGCCCGTTTCCGCCGATACAACAACGGCGTCGTGGACTGCAAAGGCAATCATGTGCCTTATGCCCCGGGAAATACGTTGTTCGCATCGTTGACCTATCGAACCGACTTCAACAACGACGTGGTAAAAGGCATCGAAGTGAATGCCAATTGCCGCGGAGTGGGCCAAGTGTACTGGGACGAGGAGAACAGCGTCAAGCAACCGTTTTATGCGGTCGCCGGCCTTTCGGTGAATGTGCGCACGAAGTTGGTCGACGTGGAGCTATGGGGCGACAACCTTACCAAGACGAAGTATTCCACGTTCTATTTCGAATCGATAGGCAATAAATTCCTACAACGAGGCACTCCGCGGCGATTTGGAGTGACCTTGCGCTACAATTTTGCACTGTGATAGGCGGCACAGCTACGCAATAAATGTGGAGCGCGCTCGTTATTACTATATACGATTGATTCTATTAACTCATAAACAAATTGACATGAAATTATTAAAGACGACAATAGCGGCAGTAGCAGCAATATTGGGAATGACATCGTGTAGCTCTGACGAGCCTACGCAGAAGGTGCAGTTTGGTTACAATGATAATATCACGTTGGTTACGGACCTGGCTACCAACACGACGATAGACACAGAAGGTGCATATTATGTAATGGAATTTGACTATATCAGCGGCAAGGCAGTAATTGACATTTCCAACCTGCGATTGACCACCGGCGGCAGCCCGATAAAACTAAGGATTGAAAATGCGCCATTTGGTGGCGATGAGGAGACCGGAGCTGTTGAGATAAGCGTGCCCAATGCCGATTCCAGCATTGGCGGCTCTACGCACCACATCAGCAACCTGCGTATCTTGCAGTCGTGGGCGTATTTTGCAGCAATAAACCAGCAGGAAGCCTATTACCAGATTTCGTTTGAGCTCGACAACCAATATAAAGTCGTGGCAGTAGAGAAATCATCGTTGCTTCCGGGCACCACCACCATAACTAATGCCGCTGATGGCACAGTGATAAAGAGCGACAACAAGCCTTTCTACTACTACGCACTCGACCGCGACAAACGCACGGCTACCTTAAAGGTGTACTATCTTAATGATACCGAGCACATTTACTCCGAACTTGCGTTTGAAAACCTGCCAGTTACTATTGACGAACACGGTATCTCGATAAGCGTGGAGGGAAACATAGAGGCGAAGCAGTTGTCGAATGCAGCTACCCCATTTGTAGCCAAGGCAATAAGCGTCGAATCACGGTATAATTCGGCAACGCTCGTACGTATCCTCACCGATGAATACATGGTGACGGCAAGCCTGTCAATGATATCAAAACCGACTGGCAATTAAACGCATCCGGCCACAGCCCCAGGTTTCAGGCTGGGATACCTGACTGTCAGCCAGCCGGTTAATCCTCAGAGAGGCATCTTACCTCTTACCTCTAATTGCGATTCCAACGTGAATAAGGACGACCTAATCCTCGCCATTCAAGCAGCCGGCGTAAGCCGCGGCCGCAACGGCTTACGCAAGGACAAAGGCGGCGAAAAACTTTTAGAAACGAGGAAGATTTATTACAGCACAGAACAGATGGGACTGATGCCTTTGACACACTATATATAGGGTGTCAAAAGTTTCCATTCAAGGAACTAATGCCTTACATAGCAAGTGGAGTGATGTGAAACAAAAAGTGGAACGATTATTCGCTCCACTTTTCAATTCGTTCTTGAATTATCGATTTTGGTAATCGAGAATTGTGTTTCATCAATTCTTGCAATTTGATTACAGCACATTGAGGCGTTATTATTTCACATTCTACTAAATGGTCGAAAATATAAATAATGCCTTTAACTGTTACATTTGATTCAATCGCTTTCTTGCGTAACTGACCATCGCCTGTTAGTAGTGTATAGTTGTGCTTTTTAGCGTAAT
>JAQXRH010000068.1 GCA_029218425.1 Bacteroidales bacterium
GCCATGTCGTTGTGCTTATATTTCAACGACTGTGAGAACGACAATCGACGTCCCTCTATGATCGACGCATGATCCTGCTCGTCCCATATGATGTAATCCTCGCGACCTGTCAAACACGACACCACGCCAAGGTTCACCTCAAAACCGGTCGAATAAATCATGACATCCTCTTTGCCTATATACTTGGCTATCGCTGCCTCCAATTCCTTGTGCAAATCAAGTGTGCCGTTCAAAAATGGCGACCCGGCACAGCCCGTACCATATTTCTTCGTAGCCTCTATGGCAGCCTCTTTGATACGCGGATCATTCACCAATCCTGAATAACAGTTGGAACCGAACATCAACACTTTCCGCCCATTGATGATTACCTCCGGATCTTGCTCCGACGATATCGCACGGAAATACGGATAAACTCCTGCTGCTTTTGCTTTCTGCGGCTCCTGATACTGTGATAACTTAGCTTGTAATAGCTTCATAGTTTATATGATAATGATATTTTAATGATAAACTATCTGACCGACGTTCTTTTATCGTTTACGCCAATTCAGGCTGCAAAAATAATAAAATTATACGAATTATTGACCTATTTTCTCGAAAATTTTATTAATCCATCTCAACTTTCACCCTCTTTCACCATTTTATGGCTCGCTTTCACCCTCTACTTCTTCTCGTCGGCAAACCTATTCGGATATTCCAACTTAAGTCGCGGACGACGCATCGCTCGGATTATAAGCACCCCGCCCAATATGATGAACGGCACGCTCAGTATCTGCCCCATGTTGAGCGTCATCTGCGCCTCAAATGCCACCTGGTCGTTCTTCACAAATTCTATCATGAACCGGCACGCAAACAGCACCGTCAAAAACACTCCGAATATCAGCCCGGGACGCTCCTCTGCATTACGCTTCCAGTACATCCACATCAGCAATCCGAACAAGGCCAAATAGCATATCGCCTCATACAGCTGCGTCGGATGGCACGCCTGCCCCGGAAATTCCGACCCACGCTCGTAGATAAAACCCCACGGCAGGTCGGTCGGATGGCCATATATCTCGGAATTAAACAGGTTGCCCAACCTTATCAGCGCCCCCACCAAGGCCGTCGGAACTACTATCCGGTCAAATGTCCACAACGGACTCTTCTTCGTCGTTATCAGCGAAAACAATATCACGCAGACTATGATCCCTATGGCACCGCCATGGCTCGCCAATCCCCCTTCCCATATATATAATATGTGAAGAGGATTCTGCGAATACACATCCCATTCATAAAAAAACACATGCCCCAATCGTGCCCCTATTATCGTACCCGCTCCAAGCCATAACAACAATAAGCCAAGCCACTTCTCCGGGGCGCCTTCATGGCGAAACATCTTCTCCACTATCTTATAGCCCACAAGAAAACCGATGGCAAACATCAACCCGTACCACCTCACCTCCAAACTGCCAAGGTGAAACAACACCGGGTCGGCATTCCACGTTATTGCCGCTGTTATCTGACTCATAATCTACTACTTCGCTTTTACACTAAATGTTTTACCAGCTCTTCTCTTTCCCCCGGCAACAAATCAATCACCGGTATCTCTATCATCGTATACGCTCCAGCCGACTGACGCATGGCTGCTCGCGCTGTGCCTACAAGTATCTGGGCCGTAAGTGCCGGATTATTGATCGTCATGTTAAACTCAAATCGCTGGTTCTGGGTGTTCCCCGACACGCCTTTGCGCACCATGTGCACACCGTGCCCCATATCCTTTACTTCATCTACCGACGGCACTGCCATCACATGGGTCTCATCCGACGCAAAATACGGATCTGCTTTTACGGCAGCTGCTACTTCTTCCAATCGCGCGCCATCCTCAAGCTCTACGTAAACCATTCTTCTATGGATTCCGGTTCCCAAAGGTATTGTCATCGACAACGCATTTTTCACCCCGGGCTTCGACTTCACGCACACGGTGTGGCCCATCGACATCCCAGGCCCGAAGTTGGTATACGTGATCCCCTTCGGAGCTGCTGCCTGCATCAACGTGCGCACTATCGAGTCGCTCCCCGGATCCCAGCCTGCCGAGATGATAGCCACACTGCCGTTGGCTTTCGCTATCGCATCAAGGTTGCGACGCAATTCCACTATCGACGTGTGTATGTCGAAGGAATCTACCGTGTTTATCCCCTTGGCCAAATATTCTGCGGCATACTTCTCCACCTCGCGCGTAGGCGTACACAATATCGCCACATCCACCTTGCCCAACTCATCTATATTGGTAACAACTTTATACGGCGTCAGCTCCACCGGTATGTTCGACACCGAACGGCGCACCACTCCGGCAACCTCGAAATCGGCCGCCTCTTTAAGCGCATCGAGCACGAATCGTCCTATATTGCCATATCCTACTATGGCTGCTTTTATCTTTGTCATCTTAATTCTTCCTATTCTTTATTATTATTTCCTATATACTCTATCCTTTCACTATGCTCTCGGTGTCGCGCGCTATCATCAATTCTTCATCGGTGGGCACTACCACTACTTTCACTCGCGAGGCCGGGGTCGATATCACTGTCTCTGTCCCTCGGGTCCTGCTATTGAGCTCGGTATCTATCTCCACTCCCATGAATTTCAACGGACGGCACACATTCTCGCGAACCCCGGTCTGGTTCTCACCCACACCGCCGGTAAACACGATGATGTCCAATCCGCCCATCTCTGCAGCATACGCTCCTATGTATTTCACAATTCGTTTCTCATACATCTCAAGCGCCAAATGTGCCCGCTCATTGCCCGCATTGTCGGCATTCTCTATGTCGCGCATATCCGACGACATCTCAGTCACGCCGGCCACTCCGCTCTCTTTGTTGATGACGCGCTGCAACTCGTCTACACTCATATTATGTCGCTTCATCAGATAGGTCAACGCGCCGGCATCTACATCACCCACGCGCGTCCCCATCATCAACCCCTCAGTAGGCGTCAACCCCATCGATGTGTCTACGCTCTTCCCTCCCGATATTGCCGTTATCGAACCGCCATTACCCACATGGCAAGTTACTATCTTCTGCTCGGTAGCATCCACCCCAAGTATCTCGCACACGCGCGCCGATACATACCGGTGCGACGTCCCATGAAATCCGTATCGGCGAACACCATCCTCGGCATAATACTTGTACGGCAACGCATACATATACGAACTTGCCGGCATCGTCTGATGAAACGCGGTGTCAAAAACTGCCACCTGCTTCACATCTGGCAATATCGCCGATATCGCCTCTATGCCGGTCACATTGGCGGGATTGTGCAACGGGGCCAAATCATAGCAATCTTTAATCTGCTGCATCACCTCTTCGGTTATCAGCACGCTCTTGTTAAATTTCTCTGCTCCATGCACCACGCGGTGTCCCACTGCATCTATCTCGGCAAAACTCTTTATGCACCCCTCTTTCTCATCGGTCAGCAATTCCAATATGGCTCTTACCGAACCGTTATGGTCGCTTTTCCCCAACTCTTTTATCGATTTCGTCCCGTCAGCTTGCTTATATTTGAGGAACGTCCCCTCTATCCCTACTTTCTCAACTCCGCCTTCGGCCATCGTGGATCCGTCTGCTGTGTCTATAAGTTTATATTTCACCGAACTGCTTCCACAGTTAAGCACAAGTATCTTCATCGCTATTTCCTTTCTTATTTTGTTATTGATGTATTTTTCTGATGGTCGCTTTCGCTACTTATTTTTCTTAAGCCCGATAGCCTGGTTGCACGTGATAATTATCGTCTTGTATATATCCTCGGGATAACATCCTCGCGACAAGTCGTTGACCGGCGCGGCAAGCCCCTGCAATATCGGCCCTACTGCCTCTACATTGCCAAGACGCTGCACCAACTTATATGTGATATTGCCTACCTCAAGAGACGGGAACACCAACACATTGGCGCGGCCGTTCAACGGCGAATTGGGCGCTTTCTTATTGCTGACACTCGGCACTATCGCGGCATCCGACTGCAACTCGCCATCAAGTATCAAATCAGGGTTCAACTCATGCGCCAATCGCGTCGCCTCTATCACTTTGTTCACTCGCTCATGGCGCGCACTTCCCTTAGTCGAAAAACTCAATATCGCTACTCGCGGCTCTATGTCGGCAATATCACGCGCTGTCTGCGCTGCCGACACTGCTATCTGCGCCAACTCGGCCGACGTCGGTTCGGGCACCACCGCGCAGTCTGCAAACACCAATATCCCGTCGGTCCCGTAATTCAACCCCTCAGGCAACAACATCAAACACGCCCCCGACACCACACTGATGCCCGGCTGGGTCTTTATCACCTGAAACGCCGCACGCAACACATTCCCCGTCGTATTCATCGCCCCGGCAACCTGTCCGTCGGCATCTCCCGCCTTAACCATCAAGCATCCCAAATACAACGGATTCGCCGCCATCAACCGCGACTCTTCCTCTGTTATACCTTTCGACTTGCGCAACTCGTAATACAACGGCGCATACTTGTCTATAACTTTCTCGTCACACGGGTTGACTATCGTCGCCTCTTGTATATGGCTAAGCTTCATGTCATTAGCAAGGTGGAATATCTCTTCCGGATCGCCTATGAGTATCACTTTCGCTATCCCGTCGGCTATGATGCGGTCGGCGGCCGTCAATGTTCGCGGCTCTGTCCCCTCTGGTAATACTATCCGTTGCTGTTGCTCTTTGGCACAACGTGTCAATCGATCAAATAGTTTCATCGTTCTTCTTTTTTTATTCTTTGCTACATTTATTATCCCTTCCCTACTCCCATCCGACTGCAAATTTACAACCTTTTAAACAAAAAAATGCGTCAAATTCATACTATTTTTTCAAAAAAATTCATCGTCCCTCCGCTAAATCTCCCAAGCCCTATCATTTTCCCCATCTCGCATACATGGCTCCGTAGTCCACCCCAGGCTTCCGTCTGGGGCGGCCGGTCACCCCCAGGGCAAAGCCTCGGAATGGCGTCCTCTGGGTTATGTTAAACAATTACACCACAGCCTTTACTCCCAAGCACAACAACCCCATTTCCCCTCCAATTTAACATTTATTATATATCATCCCGAAAAAAATCCTCCCAACTTTGCTAAAATATCGCAACAAATAACTACTTTTGTACAAATTTGGAATACAAATGTCCGCCAACTTTGAGCAACGCCTTATCGATCTCGATGCCAAAATGCGCCTCATCAAACAACGCTACAGCATCGTCGTCATGCAGAGAAACGAAGCCCTTGACAAGCTCGCGAAAGCACAAAGCGACCTCATCGACGCTCGAAACCGCATTCAAGAGCTATCAAATCAAGTCGATTACCTCCGCATGGCTTCGGCAATCGAAGCCGCAAACGGCAACCTCGAACAAAGCAGGAAATTTCTTTCCGAATTAGTGTGGGAAATCGACAAATGTATCAGTCAGCTGAGCGAATAACCCCGATTTTTTTTGACGTATGGCGCCTCTTTTGCCTCCGCTCTTCTTCGATTAATCATTCAACTGATTGCTACAATGAAAGATAAACTGAATATCACAATACGCATCGCTGAGCTTCCCCCTTTCGCCCTGCAAATCAACCGCAACGAGGAGGAAGTCATCAGAAATGCCGAATATAACGTGAACCGCCTCTGGCGGATGTGGCGAAGCCGCTTCTCCGACAAATCTTCTACCGAAGTCCTCGGTATGGTGGCTTTCCAATTTGCCAAACTGTTCACCGTGCTCAACAAGCAAGCCGACGACTTAAACGCCGTCATCGATAGGCTTAACCGCCAATTTGACGACTTAATTCTCGACTTCGACTCTGTCGACCACGTCAATAAGCCCGCCGACAATCTCAACGGCTGAGCCATTTTTCGCGATATTGTGCCTCAGGTTTCGATTATTTAGATTATTATTAACTATTTTTCATCCCGCACCTCCAAACCGTTAAGCGTCGACGGGTCGTTCCCATCTACCGCCGCGCCTTACGCCTTTGCTGAGTGCGACTTTTTTTACTAATATCTACATGGAATACATTTATTACATCATCGCCGCCCTGGTGGGTATCGGTCTGGGATACCTCATCACTGTAGCTGTTCAAAAGTCTTTAGCTCGCAACCGCGCTAAGTCTATATTGGATGAAGCTCAACGCGAAGCAGAGGTCCTCAAGAAAAACAAAATCCTCGAAGCTCGCGAAGAAGAACTCAAAATCAAAGCCGAAGCCGAAAAGCAAGCCAACCAACGCTTCTCCAAAATCCAATCTATGGAGGCGAAAATCAAACAACGCGAACTGCAACTCAACCAGCAACAAAGCGAAAACCAACGCACCAAAAACGAACTCGACACCACTCGCGTCAACCTCGAATCTCAACTCGCCGTCATCGAAAACAAAAAGGAAGAAGTCGAACGTATGCGCCGTAAAGCTCAAGAAACTCTCGAACACATCTCCGGCCTTTCTTCCGACGAAGCCAAAGAAAAACTCATCGAGTCGCTTAAAGACGAAGCCAAAACTGCCGCTTCTGCCTACATCAACGACATCATGGACGAAGCCAAAATGACCGCCAACAAGGAAGCTAAACGCATCGTCGTTCAGACAATCCAACGCGTCTCAACTGAAACTGCCATCGAAAACTCCGTCACCGTTTTCCACATCGACTCCGACGAAATCAAAGGTCGCATCATCGGTCGCGAAGGCCGCAACATCCGTGCCCTCGAAGCCGCTACCGGCATCGAAATCATTGTCGACGACACCCCGGAAGCTATCGTGCTCTCTGGTTTCGACCCCGTGCGCCGAGAAGTGGCCCGACTCGCTCTACATCAGCTCGTAGCCGACGGCCGTATCCACCCTGCTCGCATCGAAGAAGTCGTCAACAAGGTCCGCAAACAAATCGAAGAGGAAATCATCGAAACCGGCAAACGCACCGTCATCGACCTCGGTATCCACGGCTTGCACCCCGACCTAATCCGCCTCATCGGTAAAATGAAATACCGCTCAAGCTACGGTCAAAACCTCCTGCAACACGCTCGCGAAACTGCCAACCTTTGCGCTATAATGGCCTCCGAACTCGGTCTTAACCCCAAAAAGGCTCGACGTGCCGGCCTCCTTCACGACATAGGCAAAGTCCCCGACGAAGAACCCGAGCTTCCTCATGCTCTCCTCGGCATGAAGCTCGCCGAAAAATACAAGGAGAAACCCGAAATTTGCAACGCTATCGGTGCTCACCACGACGAAGTCGAGCAGACTACTCTCCTCGCTCCTATCGTCCAAGTTTGCGACGCCATCTCCGGCGCCCGACCAGGTGCCCGACGCGAAATCGTTGAAGCTTATATCAAACGCCTCAACGACCTCGAGCAACTCGCCCTCTCCTATCCCGGCGTTATCAAAACCTACGCTATACAAGCCGGTCGCGAGCTCCGCGTAATCGTCGGCGCCGACAAGATTGACGACGTCGAAACCGAACAGCTCTCTGCCGAAATAGCTAAACGAATCCAGGACGAAATGACCTACCCCGGTCAGGTGAAAATTACTGTCATCCGTGAGACTCGCGCCGTTGCGTTCGCCAAATAATTATTTTCGTCGGTCATCTATCCTTACATTGGCCTCTAAATCAGCCTATTGAATTATGTCAGACGAAAACAACATATCATCTCAGCCTTCAGCATCGCCACGCCCTGCCAATCAGCAGCCCGCCGACGATGCTCCGACGGCTTCGGCCTCCGCTCCGACGGCTTCGGCTACCGACGACGTAGCTCCCTCGGCCTCACAGCCTTCTCATGCCTCCGAGCAGCATCAGCACAACCCCACCGGAGCTGGCCATAAGCACCAGCCTAACGGCCACCAGCATCCCTCAATGCCGGCGCCTCAACCCGACGACCCTGTTGCCGATGCCGCTAAAACGGAAGAAGAACCAAAGGCTAAATTGGTCACCGAGGCCGAAGCGCCTATGTGCTGCCCCTGCTGCAACCGCCACGTCGTAGCTCCACGCGGCCAGCTCCAAAGCTTCAACTACCTCGCCGACGTCCCCGGTGGATATGCCGACTCCGAAATCGTCGAAGTCCTTTTCAAAAACACCCGTAAAGGTTTCTTCAAAAACCCTACCGGCATCCAACTCAAAATCGGCGATTGGGTTGCCGTCGAAGCTTCCCCAGGCCACGACATCGGTCGTGTCACAATGGTCGGAGCACTCACCCGTCTACAGATGCGAAAAGCCGGTGTCAAAAACGATGCCGACTTAAAACGAATTTTCCGTAAAGCGCGTCCCGCCGACATGGAAAAATTCGAGGAAGCAAAGGCCCGCGAAAACGACACCATGATCCGCTCGCGCAAAATCGCCGAAAGCCTGCAACTTAACATGAAAATTGGCGACGTCGAGTATCAAGGCGACGGCAACAAAGCAATTTTCTATTACATAGCCGACGAACGTGTCGACTTCCGACAACTCATCAAAGTCCTCGCCGAAACGTTCAAAGTGCGTATTGAAATGAAGCAAATCGGCGCGCGTCAGGAAGCCGGACGCATTGGCGGTATCGGCCCATGCGGACGCCCTCTCTGCTGCGCTACTTGGATGACAAACTTCGTCTCCGTCGCCACTTCGGCTGCCCGATACCAGGACATTTCACTTAACCCGCAGAAACTTGCCGGACAATGCGCCAAACTTAAGTGCTGTCTCAACTTTGAAGTCGACACCTACGTGGAAAGCGCCAAACGAATGCCCGCAAAAGACATCCGCCTCGAAACTGCCGACGCCACTTACTTCTACTTCAAAGTCGACATCTTCAAACGCGAAATCACATACTCTACCGACAAGTCTATCGCTGCCAACCTCGTCACTATCGACGCCGAACGCGCTTTCGAAGTCATTCGCATGAACAAAGCTGGCGAAAAACCGTTGTCGCTCAAACGCGATGGCGACGAACCGCCCGCAACCGCCAAATACAACGACATCCTCGACCAGGACAACCTCAACCGCTTCGACAACAAAAAGCGCAAGAAGAAATCCAAAGGCCAGAAGTCGCAGCAACGCAACAGCCAGGACAAACCTCGCGATGCTCAACCTTCCGGCGACGCCCAACCTTCCGGCGACACCGGCCAACAGTCCGATATTAAATCCGATAACCAGCCTCGCGATAATGCCCCAAGCGAAAACGCTCCCCGTGACAACCAGCCTCGCGACAACCAACCTCGCGACAACAACCGACAACGGCCCGAACGACGTCGCGACGACCGCCGACGCGACGACAACAACCGACGCGACCGACGCAACGAAAACCGCGACAACCGCGACAACAACCGACAACGTCGCGACCGCAACGACAACGTCAAGCCGCGTCAGAACGATGACAACGCCAGGCCACGACAAAACGATGACAATGAAGCATAAAGCATCACATAATCTATTCCATTCAGCGCTACTATTTTCTTTGATAGTAGCGCTCGAATGTTTGTCGGGTTGCAAAATGGGACACAACGACTTCAGCCAGTTCCACGACCTAAGCCCCGACGGTTGGCAATTCGGCGACTCTCTGAAATACCACTTCTCCCCCGCCGACTCTGTAGTCTGTGGCGACCTCACGCTCTCTATTCGGCACTCCAACGACTACATCTACAGCAACTTATTCCTTGAAGTGACCGTCTCCGACTCGCTATCTACCCGACGCGACACTGTCGCATTAACCCTCGCCGACGATTTCGGCCGATGGCACGGACGCGGTATCGGAACCGACTTCCAAGTCTCCGACACCATAGCTCGCAATGCTTCATTCCGGCGACCCGTCGACATCGCCGTCCGCCACGTGATGCGCGACGACATCCTCCGCCACATCGAACAAGTGGGCATCTCTTTCGTAGAGCGTTCATCCGACGATTAGCCACTATTTTTCAATCCTATTCATCCACATCGCTAATGGATCCGAATCAACTATTCTTAATCCCATCCGACGAAATCGACACTCGTATTGCCAAAATCACTGCCGAAATGAAGGCCGACGGTGCCGACTCTATACTTATCGCCGACAATGCCAACAAATACTATATCACCGGCCGTGTGTTTGCCGGTTGGCTTACTGTATCTTCTTCGGGAAAAGTCCACGCTTGGGTTCGCCGTCCCATCACTCTCCACGGCGACAATATCTCTTTCGTGCGCAAACCTGAAGAAATCACCTTCGACGGCAACGTCATAGGCCTCGAATTTGCCACACTCACTGCCGCCGACTTCCTCCGCATCAGCGCAATAATCCAGGGGAAACCTACCGCCAACGCTTCTGCAATAATGCGTCGCGCAAGAGCCACTAAGACTCCCTACGAAATCCAACGCATCGCCGAGTCTGGCCAACGCCACGACGCTGTCTACCGCTCGGTGCCCTCACTATTCCGCGACGGCATGACCGACATCGACCTCCAAATCGAAATCGAACGTGAGCTGCGCAAAGCCGGTTGCCTCGGCCAATTCCACATCAGCGGCGACTCCATGGAACTCTTCATGGGCAACATCCTCGTGGGCGACAACGCCGACAACCCTACGCCCTACGACTTCGCTATGGGCGGCGCCGGTGCCCACCCTTCGCTCCCAGTCGGCGCCAACGGCTCTCTAATCGCCGACGGCTCCTCGGTAATGGTCGACGCCAACGGTAACTTCACCGGCTACATGACCGACATGACCCGTACTTTTGCACGCGGCACTATCGCCGACCTCGCCATCCGTGCCCACGACTGCTCTATTGCCATCTGCAATCGCCTCGCCAGCATCGGCGTCCCGGGCGTCAAAGCTTCTGATCTCTACGAGGAGGCCGTAGCCATGGCTTCCGAAGCCGGGCTCGCCGACTTCTTCATGGGCCACCGACAGCATGCCGGCTTCATCGGACACGGCGTGGGCATCGAAATCAACGAAGCCCCGGTCATTGCGCCCCGCAGCAAAGACATCCTCCAAGAGGGCAACGTTATTGCCTTAGAACCAAAATTCGTCATCCCCGGCACTGGCGCCGTGGGCATCGAAAACACCTACGTCGTCCGACCAAACGGCATGCAATGCCTCACCCTCTCACCTCAGGAAATCCTACCCCTATGAACATCGCCGACCGCATAGACCTTGACATTTTCCACAAAATTGGCAAAGTAGCCGACCAGGCCCAACGCGAATGCTACGTAGTGGGCGGCTTCGTTCGCGACTTATTCCTAAATCGCCACTCCAAGGACATCGACTTCGTGACGGTGGGCAGCGGCATCGACCTCGCTCGAAAGGTCGCCGACGCTCTCGGACGCAAAGCCAAATGCAACTACTTCCCGCGCTTCGGCACTGCCCAAGTCCTTACCCACGGCCTTGAATTGGAATTTGTTGGCGCACGTCGCGAATCCTACCGTGCCGACTCCCGCAATCCTATCGTGGAGGACGGCTCGCTCGACGACGATATTTCTCGCCGCGACTTCACCATCAACGCTATGGCCGTTTGCGTCAACGCCAACCACTTCGGCGAACTCATCGACCGCTTCGGCGGCATCGACGACCTCAACGCCAAAATCATTCGCACTCCCTTAGACCCCGACATCACTTTCTCCGACGACCCCCTGCGCATGTTCCGCGCCATCCGTTTCGCCGCACAACTCCAATTCGACATCCACCCCGACACGCTCGCCGCTATCTCTCGCAACGCTGAGCGCATCTCAATCCTCTCTAAGGAGCGCATCGAAACCGAAATCACCAAAATCATGATGTCGCCCAAACCATCAGTGGGGTGGATGCTAATGCAGTCTACAGGCCTGCTCAAAGTTTTCTTCCCCGACTTAGATGCCATGCGCGGCGTCGAAATCGTCAACGGACGCGGCCACAAGGACAACTTCCTCCACACCATGGAAGTACTCGACAAAGTAGCAGCTGCTACCGACAACGTATGGACCCGTTGGGCCGCCCTCCTTCACGACATCGCTAAACCTCAAACCAAACGCTTCGACCCCAAGGTCGGTTGGACTTTCCACAACCACAATTTCGTCGGAGCTAAAATGATACCACGCATCTTCCGCAACCTCAAACTCCCCCAAAACGAGCAAATGAAGTTCGTGCAGAAACTCGTCGAGCTCCACATGCGGCCAATTGCCCTCGTCGAGGAAGTCACCGACTCGGCTGTGCGTCGCCTCATCTTCGACGCCGGCGACGACATCGACGCCCTGATGACACTTTGCCGGGCCGACATCACCTCCAAAAACCCCGACAAAGTGCGCTCCCATCTCGCCAACTTCGACCTCGTAATAGAGAAAATGCGCACCATCAACGAGAAAGACAACCTCCGCAACTGGCAACCACCCGTCGACGGAAACGAGATTATGGCAATGTTCGGCATCGGGCAATGCCGCGAAGTCGGCATCATCAAATCCTACGAAAAAGATATGCTCGTCGACTGCCCTACCCCCAACGACCGCGACCTCGCCCTTCGCCTCGTCATCGATAAAGCCGCCGAACTCGGCCTCTCCCCCATCACCCAATAGTAAAATATTCAAAAGCTATTAGAAATCATATAAAATTGCATTCACAAATTTGTGAATGCTAAAAAACTTTTTTATCTTTGCATTGTAATTAAATTATATGATAGTAGAATTCGCAAATGAATATCTGAGAGACCTATATACCAAAGGGATATGTAATGATAAAAAACACCGATTCAGAAATGACGTAATCAAACGTTATATACGTAGTGTTGATTATCTGAAATGGGCTTCTCGCAAAGAGGACCTTTTTAGAATAAACTCTTTGAATTTTGAGGCCTTGAAAGGGAATAAAGCAGGTCGGTTCTCCATTCGAGTCAATGATCAGTATCGTATAGAGTTTACTCTGCAAGATACGATTGAGGAGCCTATTCTGACTATCTGTAATATTGTTGAACTCTCAAAACATTACGATTGATATGATTACATTACAAGGCATTCCTTCGGACATGATAGCAAACAACCTAACCCCGTTTGAGCCTACTCATCCCGGAGAACTTATCAAGGATGAACTTGAGGCAAATAATCTTACTCAGGCAAAGCTTGCTGAAAATATAGGTGTCAGACCTTCCCTTCTTAACGAAATAATCAAAGGGAAGAGAAGTGTCAATACAGAAATGGCATTACTTATAGAAGCTGCCTTGAATATACCGGCTGATTTATTGCTCAACCTGCAAAGTGATTATAACATGCAAAAGGCGAAGTCCGACACTTCATTCATGAATCGTCTCTCCACAATTCGTAACATAGCAGCCGCTCTATAAATCTAATTTGTACCTACTTCAAAACATTATAAAAGTGACACAAACTTTTTGTCCCTAAACAAAGTATGTGTCACTTTTTTTCTTAATTTTGCATTGTCTTCAATAAAATACACTTAACAACTATAAAACAATGGCTACAAAACCTTTTAAATACCAGGAAATGTTTCCCATGGGGAAAGATACCACTGAGTATTACCATCTGACTTCCGACTACGTCCATACTGAGACCTTCAATGGTCAGGAAATTCTTGTCGTCGACCCGGAAGCTCTTACCGTAATGGCTCGTCAGGCCACCCACGACAACGCTTTCATGTTGCGCCGCGAACACAACCTAATGGTCGCCAAAATCCTCAACGACCCCGAAGCAAGCTCCAACGATAAGTTCGTAGCTCTCACCATGTTGCGCAACGCCGAAGTGGCCGCCAAAGGCCAGCTCCCTTTCTGCCAGGACACCGGCACGGCCATCGTCATCGGCAAGAAAGGCCAAAACGTGTTTACCGGCGGCAACGACGAGGAGCACCTCTCTAAAGGCGTATATCTCACCTACACCCAGGACAATCTACGCTACTCGCAAAACGCTCCCCTCAACATGTACGACGAGGTCAACACCGGTTGCAACCTCCCGGCACAAATCGACCTTTACGCTGTCGACGGCAACGAGTACAAGTTCGTTTTCGTGGCTAAGGGCGGTGGCTCAGCCAACAAAACCTACCTCTACCAGGAGACTAAAGCTATCATCAACCCCAAGACACTCGTCCCCTTCCTCGTGGAGAAAATGAAGACTTTGGGTACTGCCGCTTGTCCTCCCTACCACATCGCTTTCGTTATTGGCGGCACATCAGCCGAAATGAACCTCGCCACCGTGAAGAAGGCCTCGATAAAATACTACGACAACCTCCCCACCGAGGGCAATGAACTGGGACACGCTTTCCGCGACGTCGAACTCGAAAAACAGCTTCTCGAAGCCGCCCACAACATCGGATTGGGCGCCCAATTCGGAGGCAAGTATTTCGCCCACGACATCCGCGTAATCCGCCTGCCCCGCCACGGCGCTTCTTGCCCCATCGGCATGGGCGTAAGCTGCTCGGCCGACCGTAATGTCAAAGCTAAAATCAACAAAGACGGTATCTGGATTGAGAAACTCGACGCCAACCCCGGCGAACTCATCCCCGACGAACTGCGTAAAGCCGGCGAAGGCGACGTGGTAAAAATCGACCTCGACCGCCCCATGAGCGAGGTGCTCGCCGAACTCACCAAGTATCCCGTCTCCACTCGCCTGTCGCTCAAAGGCACCATCATTGTGGGCCGCGACATCGCCCATGCCAAAATCAAAGAACGCCTTGACAAAGGCGAACCCATGCCCGAGTATCTCAAAAACCATCCTATCTACTATGCCGGCCCGGCCAAAACTCCCGAAGGCATGGCCTCCGGTTCATTCGGTCCCACTACGGCTGGCCGCATGGACCCCTACGTCGACCAATTCCAGGAAGCCGGTGGCGCCATGATTATGATTGCTAAGGGCAACCGCAGCAAACAAGTGACCGACGCCTGCAAAAAGCATGGCGGTTTCTACCTCGGCTCTATTGGAGGCCCCGCAGCTATCCTCGCCCAAAACTCCATCAAAAAGGTCGAGCTCCTCGAATATCCCGAACTCGGCATGGAAGCTATCTGGAAAATCGAAGTGGAAGACTTCCCCGCATTCATCCTCGTCGACGACAAGGGCAACGACTTCTTCACCAACATAGCCGCCAAATGCTCCACTTGCCCCTTAGGCAAATAACCCCCGCTTTAGGCAACACCTTTTAGGCAACCAACGCCAAAGGCAAACAAGTTACCCATCGGCAACAACGCCACCGGCAAAACATTGCCCATTAAGGCAAATACCTAAAGGCGCAGTCCCCTTTCATCCAGAATGAACCAAAATCAAGAGGGTGTATCAAAATCAACTAAATTGATACACCCTCAATATATTATATAGTCGCCATTAACATAAAGTATTTCCACGACACAGCTACCGCTCAACCATAAGCGAGCGATACCGAGCATCAGCGTCACCACTCACATCACCCCGTCACATCACCCCGTCACATCGCCCCAGCGCGATTGTTGCAGCTGGGCGAGGCGGTCCTCCGAGGGATTGGCGCATGGATGCCAAAAGCGGGTGCCTACGAGGGCGTCGGGCAGGTATTGCTGCCTTACGAAGTTGCCGGGATAGTCGTGGGCGTATTTATAGTCGGCGCCGTAGCCCATCTCTTTCATCAGCGACGTGGGGGCGTTGCGTATATGCAACGGCACGGGGAGGTCGCCGGTAGTCGCTACGTTGGCAAGTGCCTCGTTGATAGCCATATATGCTGAATTGCTTTTGGCCGACGTGGCAAGATAGATGGTGCACTCTGCCAAGGGGATACGCCCTTCGGGCATACCTATTTTCTTCACTACGTCGTAGGTGGTGTTGGCGAGGAGCA
>JAQXRH010000069.1 GCA_029218425.1 Bacteroidales bacterium
GATTTCGTCGCGTTCTTTCGATGCGGGCAGTTCGGCCTCGATACGTTCGAGGGCGTCGGTGACGTTCAGACGCGAGAGGTAGAGGTAGCGGTACACTTCTTGGATGTCGCGTATCTGGTCGTTGGTAAAACCACGGCGGCGCAATCCTATGGAGTTGACGCCAGTGTAGGCGATAGGTTCGCGGGCAGCCTTCACGAATGGGGGAATGTCCTTGTTGATGAGGGCGCCGCCCTGAATCATGACGTGGCTGCCGAGGTGGCAGAACTGGTGGATGAGAGTACCTCCGCCTATCACAGCGAAATCATCGACAACTACCTCACCGGCAATCTGCGAAGCATTGGAGATGATGACGTTGTTACCAATGACACAATCGTGGGCCACGTGGGAGTAAGCCATGATAAGGCAATTGGAGCCCACTTGGGTTTTACCTTTTGCGGCGGTACCGCGGTTGATGGTGACGCACTCGCGCAACGTAGTGTTATCACCTACGATTGCAGTGGTTTCCTCCCCGCGGAATTTCAAATCCTGAGGTATTGCAGAGATGACCGCGCCGGGAAATATGTTACAGTTTTTACCTATACGGGCGCCGTCCATGATAACTACATTGGAGGCGATACGTGTACCTTCACCGATTTCTACATCAGCCTCGATGGTCACAAATGGGTCAATCACCACGCTGGGGTGGATTTTAGCTGCCGGATGTATGTAAGCTAAGGGTTGTTTCATTAGTCTTAAAAATTGGTACTTAAAATTTAAGCTGCGGGGCATCCCGCTGCTGATTATTTATTCTTAACAATCTGCGCCATGAACTCGCACTCGGTGACAATCTTCTCGCCCACGAAAGCATATCCCTTCATGATGGCGCAACCGCGACGCAGAGGCGTCATGAACGACACGTGGAAAATAAGAGTATCGCCGGGCACCACTTTTTGGCGGAATTTCACATTGTCGATTTTCATGAAATAGGTAGAGTACTTCTCAGGCTCGTCGACCGACGAGAGCACGAGCAGGCCGCCGGTCTGCGCCATAGCCTCCACTTGCAATACGCCGGGCATTACGGGTTCCTCGGGGAAGTGTCCCTGGAAGAACGGTTCGTTGACGGTAACGTTTTTGACACCCACGATGTAGTTTTCGCCCTTCTCGATGATTTTGTCAACCATCATGAACGGGTAGCGGTGGGGCAGGAAGCCGCGTATCATGTTCACATCCATGATAGGCTCAACTGAAGGGTTGTAGCGCGGGGCTTGCATATCCTGGCGCTTGATTTCCTTACGTATCTGCTTGGAGAACGCGGTGTTGAGCGAGTGGCCGGGCTTGGTGGCTATGACATGTCCGATGATGGGACGGCCTATGAGGGCCATATCGCCGAGCACGTCGAGGAGCTTGTGGCGAGCCGGCTCATTCTCAAATGCCAAGGGCTTGTTGTTGATATATCCGAATTTGTCGACTTGCTTGTGGGGCGCCCCCATGATGTCGGCGATGTGGTCGAGCTCGTCCTGCGCCATCGGAGTGTCGTAGATGACGATTGCGTTGTCGAGGTCGCCGCCTTTGATAAGGTTGGCTTTGACGAGGGGCTCGATTTCGCGCACGAAGACGAAAGTGCGGCAACCGCTTATTTCGTTGGGGAACTCGGCGATATTGTCGAGGGAAGCAAATTGGTTGGCAAGCACTTTGGAGTTGAAGTCAACCATTACATCGAGCGAGAAATTGTCGTCGGGGAGTGCTATGATGGAAGCGCCGGTAGAGTCGTCGCGCACTTCGATTTTCTGCTTGATGATGTAGAAGTTTTTGTCGGCATTCTGCTCAGCGATGCCCACTTCGGCGATGTTTTTGCAGTAGGCCGATGCGCTACCGTCGAGGATAGGCATTTCGGGGGCGTTGAGCTGTATAAGACAGTTGTCGATACCGGCGGCATAGAGCGCTGCGAGAGCATGCTCTACGGTGCTCACTTTGACTTCGCCACGCTCAAGCACGGTGCCTCGGTTGGTACTGGTGACATTTTCGGCAAGGGCGTCGATTACAGGTTGCCCTTCGATGTCGATGCGCTGGAATTTGTATCCATGATTTTCGGGAGCCGGGAGGAAAGTGGCTTCAATTTCGAGCCCGGTGTGAAGGCCTTTACCTTTGACTGTAAACTGGCCTTTAAGTGTTTGCTGCTTCATTATCGTATTGTTATTTATTATTATTCAGTGATTTAAAATGCACCCATAGCTCTGAGAAGAGTGATGAGACCGTAATTATTGCTTCTTCTCGAGGGCTGCTATGCGCTCCTGAAGTTTGGGGATGCTCTTTACGTAGACGAGGTTGCGGGCAAAATCGCGGGCATCGACCACCGGCGAACCCATCAGCCGCTTGCCCGAGCCGACAGAATTGGGCACGCCCGACTGGGCGCCTATCAAGTTGTCGTCGCCCACAGTGATGTGTCCGGCAAATCCCACCTGGCCTGCCACCATGCAACGGGCACCAATCTTGGCAGAACCGGCGATGCCCACTTGTGCAGCCATGACAGTGTTCTCCCCTATTTCCACGTTGTGGGCTACCTGGATGAGGTTGTCAAGCTTCACGCCGTGGCCTATGCGCGTGGAGCCCATCGTGGCGCGGTCTACGCATGTGTTGGCTCCGATTTCCACATCGTCGGCTATTTCCACATTTCCTATCTGAGGTATCTTGTTGTACTCGTTG
Organism: Bacteroidales bacterium; assembly: GCA_029218425.1. Taxonomy (GTDB): domain Bacteria; phylum Bacteroidota; class Bacteroidia; order Bacteroidales; family Muribaculaceae; genus JAGBWK01. Next base: position 2,683 of record JAQXRH010000069.1, read on the forward strand.
TTGACAGGCGCGAAGCCGAAGCCGTCGGCGCCTATGACAGCTCCGCCATGTATGATGCAACGCTTGCCGATGCGGCAGTTGTGGTAGATCTTAACGCCAGGCTTTATGATGCTGCCATCGCCTATCTCCACATTGTCGCCGATATAGGCTTGGGGAAATATCTTGACGCCGCGTCCTATCTTTGCGCCACGTCCAATATAAGCAAATGCGCCCACATACACGTCGTCGGGCAGTTCTACCCCGTCGGCTATGTAGCTGGGCGTTTCAATACCGGAATACTGTGGCTCGGTCATCTGCGCTACCATTTGCAACAAGTTGGCCACCGTGGCATAGGGGTCGGCCACTTTAATAAGGGTGGCGCTTACGGGGTGCTCCGGCTCAAAATCGTTTCTTACAAGCACTACCGACGATTGGGTCTCGTAGATGTAATGCGTGTACTTGGGGTTGGCAAGAAACGAAATTGCCCCGGGATGTCCCTCTTCAATCTTGGCTATTGTCGACACTGTCACTTCACCATCGCCCACTACTGTGCCTCCAGTGAGTTGCGCTATCTGATTTGCTGAAAATTGCATTGTGAGTATTCGGTTATGATGATTTTTATAGCAGTAATAACGGTGCAAAAAGCACAACGCTAATCAGCACATTTACTGCACTTATTAAAATAATATGCAAAGATGCAAAAATTTATTCAAATTTTAACAATATTTCAAGCAAAAAATGGCGGTGTGCCCAATTCGCGTCATGTTGCGTTGTGGCACACCGCTTAATGTTTTGCCCTGATGGCGGTAGGTTGCTGTCAGAAAGAGGCTGGATGGCAGCTACCTGAGTCCCGCAGGCTACGGCTCGGATAAGCTGTCATGAATATCCGGCAATATCTATAGAGCACTTCAATCTTGAGCCTAATCCTCGAGGAGGGAGAGGGCTGCTTTGGTGAAGTAGGGACGTAGCGCATCGTATGGGATGACGCATTGCGGCATTCCGGCGGCATAGCAAGCTATCTCGTATTGCTGATAGAGGAAACATACACCTTCTTCGGTGAAGAAGGGGGCATTGGCCGGGAAAGCGAGCTCGCCGTCATAATCCATAAGCGCATTTTCAAATTCCTTTTCGGTTTTCACCTTGAAATACTGCTCCATCAATCCTTTCTTCACCAGCTCATTGACGGCATCGGCAGCATCGGCTTCAAACATGTTGTCGTAATCCATTTCCTCGCCTGTAGCTGCGGCAAATGTACGGCCTATGGTAGCCGCACCGCCATGCGCTCCACCAGTGTAAACGTAGGAGTTGAACGCCATGGTGACATAACCAGGTGCTACCACTTCAGGCTTCACGCTGTAGTCTAAGTCGTAGGACATCGATATCTCGCTCTCTTTACCAAATGCCTCTTCCCAATCGCGTATATCTCCTTCATTTTCGGAAATGAGGCCGTCGACAATATGCTTGGCGAGCGGCTGGCCAACGGCTATAGAGTCGGCGCTATCCATCAGCATATGTCGTATCCATCTATCGATGTTATCACCGAGAGGATTGTCGGCATTATCGAATTTGAGATGGCCTATGGTACATTCAGCCAAGATCTTACTATCGCCTATGATAGCAGAGTCCTTATAAGTGACCGTCTCCACAGTGTAGGCCGTAGCGATACCGTCATCGGTTGAAGCATCGTCGGCTTTTTTGCCCGACGAGCATGATGCCATAATGGCTGCAATAGAAGCAATAGTTGCCAATCTGTAGATTTTCATAATGTTAAGTTGCTTGTATTTAGTAATTTATGGTTTAGCTATCGAATCTGTTATGCCGATGTGTGGGGGGGGGCAATCGGCCTGCTGTAAAGCTATATGGTCGGGGGCGATGGTGATGAGATGCTGCTTATACAACTGCCCGATAGCCTTTTTGAAGTCCTTTTTGCTGCATTGGAAAAGCGCCTGTATCTGTTCGGAAGGGGAATGGTCGCTTACCTGCAAGAGGCCATTGTTGGCGCGCACAGTGTCGAGAATACGTTTTGCCAACCGCTCTACCCTGACGGTGACCGCCGGCGAGATGGTAAGGTCGATTTTACCGTCATCGCGTACGCGTTTTACGTAGGCATTTATCTCCGTGCCTACCTCCACGTCGGCGCCAAATGTCTCGTTGTCGTAGATGAGACCGTGGTAGAGATTGTCGACAATGCAACGGTAGCCGAGCTCGACATGGCCGTACACCAAGGCTTTGACTTTAGTGCCAGGCGCATAGTCGGGGAACTTGTTGCCTATGAATTTCTCTATCTTGGCTGAAGCGGCAATGCGGCGCGTGGCATCATCGACATATACATAGACTAAGTAGACACCCCCTTGACGCATCCTCGCTCTCTGTTCGCGAAAGGGCACGAGCAAGTCCTTGGGCAATCCCCATTGCAGGAAGGCGCCCACCTTGTTCACCTCCGTAACCCTAAGGTAGGCGAATGTGCCTACCGTGGCAAGCGGGGTCTCCGTAGTGGCAATGAGCCGGTCCTCGGAGTCATTGTAGATGAACACGCTCAGCTCGTCGCCCGGCTGAGGGCTGCCGCTGACATATCGTGCGGGAAGCAATATCTCGCCCGCTTCTCCTCCATCGAGATACAGTCCGAAATCCACAGTTTTGACTACCTTCAGTGTATTATATTCTCCTAATCGTATCATTGGGCGGTATGGTATATAAGCTTATAACAATAAAATCGATGATAAATTTCAAATAAACCACAAATTTACGTAATTTTGTAATTAAATAAAACAATGCTTAGATGAATATCGACCTGCTCACCAAATATTTTCCGGACCTTACGGCGCGCCAACTTCATCAGTATGAGATGCTTGGAACGCTCTACCCGCAGTGGAACGAAAAAATCAATGTTATATCACGCAAAGATATCGACAACCTCTACCCCAACCACATACTCCACTCATTGGCCATAGCACGTTTCTTCGAGTCGCTACAGGAGGGCACCTCGATTGTCGACCTTGGCACCGGCGGCGGCTTTCCCGGTATTCCTTTGGCAATATTCTACCCCGACTGCCGTTTCCACCTCATCGACCGCATCGGCAAGAAGATAAAAGTAGCCCAAGCTATCGCCCAGGAGATTGAATTGACCAACGTGACGTTCCAGCATGGCGACATGGGAGAATGTCACGAGAAATATGACTATGTGGTGAGCCGCGCCGTCATGCCGCTCCCCGACCTCGTCAAAATCACTTCAACCAATGTCGACCGCAATCACTGCGTCAACAAATACCGCAACGGACTCGTTTGCCTTAAAGGCGGCGACTTGGCCGATGAGATTGCCGATACCCGGCGCCCGGCCATGGACATCGCCCTCAACGAGTATTTCAGCGAACCGTTTTTCGCCACTAAGAGCTTGGTCTACGTGCCATATTTATAATCCCCCATTACGTCACAACGATGAAGCTACAACGATTTGAATTCAACATGTTCGGCGTCAACACCTACGTTATCTACGACCCCGACAGCCTTGAAGCCGCCATCATCGACCCAGGCATGGTCGAAGCGCACGAATGCGATGCCATCGACCGGTTTATCGCCGACAACAATTTGCATGTCAAATACCTTCTCAACACCCATTTGCACATCGACCACGTGTTTGGCGACGAGCACGTAATGGACAAATACCGCGTAGGCATCAGCGCCTCCACCGACGACAACATCCTCTCCACACGCATAGCCGAACAAGCGCGAATGTTCCATCTGCGCGTCAATGTGCCAAATGTGCTAAACATCGCCACCCCTCTCAACGATGGCGACAACCTAATGCTTGGCAATGAGCCGATAGACGTGCTTGCCGTGCCCGGCCATTCTCCCGGAAGCCTTGCTTTCTATTGCCCCCGTTCCAAGTTCGTCATCACCGGCGACGCCCTCTTCAACATGTCAATCGGGCGCACCGACCTCCCGGGCGGCGACTACAGCCAGCTCATCACGAGCATCACCCGCCGACTCCTATCATTGCCTGCCGACACTAAGGTGTACCCCGGTCATGGGCCCTCTACCACTATCGAGCACGAATCGAAATACAATCCCTACCTATAGCTCGGACTTATTAGCGGGCTACTCAAATACATCAGCAATCGCTTCGATGGCAGCGACGTTGGTCTGATCTGGCGTGGCCGGCACTATAGTAGCATACTGGCGATCGAGCCAGTACAAGTCGGTATCGGTAGCTCCCGGTTCCTCGTTGATCTGACTGCCGGTGAGCCAATAGAACGGTATGCCATGGGGATCTATATATTCACGGTACTCCTCACTCCAATGGCTCGCCGCCGAACGCACCACCTTCATTCCTTTTATCACCTTCCCTACCGGGAAATTGACATTCAGGCACAACGCCGACGGCAATCCCTTGGCGATTACCCGCCGCGTGATTTCCTTTATAAATGGCACTGTCACAGAGAAATTGGCATCCATGGCATGGTCGGTCAACGAATACCCAACCGACGCTATGCCAGCCATGCAAGCCTCCATCACCGCACCCATAGTGCCGGAATAGATGAGATTGTTGCCGGCATTGGAGCCATGGTTGATACCGCAAAGCATTATGTCGGGGCGACGTGGCAATATGCGGTTGAGCGCCAGCTTGACGCAGTCGACAGGCGTACCGCTTACGCTATATACCTTGACATTGCCGCCAAACCCGGCAGCAACATGCTGCTTGACACGCAACGGGGCATTGACCGTCATTGCCGACGACTGACCCGACTGAGGCGTCATAGGAGCCACGACATACACATCGCCCATATCCTGCGCTATAAGCGCCAACTCTCGAATACCCGGTGCTTCTATCCCATCATCATTACTGATTAGTATCAGCGGCCTATCCATATCATTCATCATTATATCGTAGCATTACTTTTTCCAAAACAAAGATAACAAATTTCAACGATATTTCATTTAGAACACCATTAATATTTACATGACTCCCACGGCCCTTTCATGACTATGTGATTCTACATTGCTTTCCCTCTTGGGAGTGTCATCAGCAATAGGTGCTGCATTCTTTGTATTGATGATAGTTGCTGTCTTCTCTTGTGCCTTCTTCTGTATATGTCAAAGGCCTTGAGCGATGCGCTCCTCCATCTCCTCGCGGTCTGCCATGCAGTTCCATTCCTTGCGATGAGATTTGAAGTAAGCATAGAGTCCCGTCTTAATGACATGACAGACAAGCACAAACAGAGCGTAATAACCAACTAACATCGGAATTGTGAGCAGGAAGCGCACCAACTAATTTTCTGCATCATTGCCTACAATACACTGAGCCGGCCTAAAAGCAGCGATGATGTAAGTGATGATGAGAATGCCAAGGAAAACCTTGTCAAAGTTTCTAGCTATCCCTTCCTTCCGATGTGGTATAGGGAAATATCGATCTCCATACTTTTACAGTTCTTTAATTTGTTCTTGGGCAACTTCAATGGCTTGCAAACTGAGTTCTTGCTCGCCATCCACCGCATCAAGCACTTTGTCTGCCAGCCAGAGGGTCAGCATTTCGTTCTCGTCCTGATGGAAATACTCAGCAAGTTTTATAACTTGTTCGCGCTTAGCACGCCTATCGCCACGTTCAATCTTACTGAACATTGGGGTGTCTATCTCCAATAGTGAAGCCAACTGGCGTTGCAGTACACCATTCTCATCTCTTAGTCCTCTAATTTTTTTCCGAATAACATATCTATGACTGTTTTTTCTTTTTAAGTAACTGTGATTTCCCAATAGCCACCAAACGTTGGAGAACCAATTCGCCGCAGAATACCTGCTTCCCTTAATTGACGAAGATTCTTTTCAACTCCACGAGTAGAGATGCCCAATTCCATAGCAATCTTCGAGGCAGTTATTTGAGGGTCTGCATTGATAAGTTCTATTATCTTTTCCGATGTTTTCTGTCGAGTTCCCGAACTTGTTACGCCTGTTCCCGAACTAGTTCCCGAACTTTCCAAACTTCTCTCCGAACTTTTTGTGGATGTCTCCGAACCTTTCTCCGAACGTTTGTTGCATCCTTCATGAACAGGAATTGTCACCAAGAACGTCAGACGATCATCGGTCGTCTCAAAAATAGCACGGGGAGAACCATTCTCTGCCAGTTTGGCCTGAATGGTCGGGGCTCCCGTTTAACGGCCTTCTGTCGAGTCAAGTTCCTTCAAGAAGTCACCAAGTCGACGGTTACGATAGCGGCGGCTCTTAAGCATGTCGCCTCTTTCTATGTCCACCTTAGGAATACTGCGGTCAGGACCTGGACAGTTAAGGATTGAGATTCCCGATGGCTCAATCGTTCTCTCGATAGGTTCATGTTGCATGAAATCCCGGTGATATACCGAATTAACGACTGCCTCTTCTATTGCGTCGTAGGGGTAGTTCCAAAAGCGGTCTGCCTCTTGTCTCCCTGATACTTTGCGTACATGTTCTTTGAGTACATTGCTCTTGATGTAGCCCATCGTCTGCTTTATCATTTGCGGAACGCTACCCTTGAATCTCACTTCCGTAAAATTATTCGGATCTTTTATCTTGCCATTAGTGAATGTCACCACATCAATCTGAGTATAGGGCAAGAACTTGCTCGGATTCTCGCAGAACATCATTGCTGCCACGTTCCGAATAAGGCGGTTCTCTTTTGGTCCTGTATATAGCTCCATCTGGTCAAGAATCTTTGAAAGAAGCATCGTTGCCACTTGGTCAGCCAATCTACTACCCACCACCTTAACAAGATAGTCGCGAAGTAGTACCAGCGAAATGTCCTCTAATTGAATATCGTCATTGCCGCGCTCATCAAATGGTACTCGGCTAGCCAACTCGCGCAGCTCATCCAGCACCTCACCATTAGCAATGATGCTACTTGTGCCACTACGAATGCAGAAATACTCTTTGCTTCCACTCTTCGCCGTCACATTCTCTGGTACAGAGTAAGGACGGTTGATGCCGGCAGGGCACCATATCACCAGTACCTGCCTTCCATCCAATTCTTCAACGCTTGTCCTGGGCATGTAACATGGTGACAGCTTATTGTTATAGCCCACCATGTCCTGGAGAATGCCGTCAATCTTTTCGATGGGTATGCCTTCTACAGGCCGAATAGCCATCCCTGCGTCATCACTGTCTACACCCACGAGGATGTACCCTCCACCCAAGGTCGTCAAAATCATTGGCAAAAGCACATACACTATGGTAAATGCTTGCCGGATTCCAACCCTTCTTAAACTCAATCCTTTTGGATTATATCTTCTGCTTGTTCAGCAGGTTTTCTATGTTTATTGCCAGTGCCATAACTTATACCATCATTTTATTTTTCTTATCAAGACGAGCCGAGTAACTATTTCATATTTATAGAGAACTCTTACCCACATAAATACCAATCACAGTCACTTAATTATCTGAAGTTCCCTTGTATATAAGATTTACTAACTGGGTTATTGTATAATCAACATATTTGTATTTAACCATAGTTTTCGTCCTTTCTTGTAATATACCTATTTTCTTAAGGCCATCTGGAATAACAACATTTTTCAATTTATCACATCCATAAAACACATTATCACCAATTACACATATGGATTGGGGCAATCTGAGATTTTCTAAGTCTACACATGATTTGAATGCAAAGTTTTCAATATACTCAGTACCTTCAATAATCTTATAATCTTTCCCTTTTGCATTTGGATAAGCAACTATTTTCTTATGGTCTTTTGTATATAGCACACCATTTACAGACAAGAATTCTGGATTGTCAAAGTCCACAAATATTGATTCAAGATTATTGCAGTCATAGAATAGTTCTCCTTCAATTTCTGTTAAACTTGCAGGGAACTCAACTTTTTTAAGCGAGGAGCAATACGAAAATGCGTGAGCTCCAATTGACGAAATTCCATCAGAGATTTTAACTGAATTCAAAGACGTAACATTGTAAAATGCATTGGTTCCAATTCTAACTATTCTATAGTATTTGCCTTTGATATGCGTAGAACTTGGTATAACAATGTCGCTAGATGCATACGGATTAAGAAGACCTTTAACCGTAAGGGTATTCTTTGATTTATCAAGCACTTCTAAGATTAAATTATCAATAACAGCATATTCGAATATTTCATTTGGCTCATAAAAATAATATCCATATTCCGAGGGCACTGAAAAAGTCCCTATATAGACTGAGCCCATAATTCAATCGGCACATATCAAATGAAAAAACTTGAATATGTGCCGATTTTTTTGTAACTTTATAGGTAGAAATTGACATGATATGCTACCTCTTCAACAGAC
>JAQXRH010000070.1 GCA_029218425.1 Bacteroidales bacterium
GTCTGTTGAAGAGGTAGCATATCATGTCAATTTCTACCTATAAAGTTACAAAAAAATCGGCACATATTCAAGTTTTTTCATTTGATATGTGCCGATTGAATTATGGGCTCAGTCTATATAGGGACTTTTTCAGTGCCCTCGAGGTTATTCGCGAGTTTTTTTGCAATTGTGGGGGAGGAGTGCTTGAAGTTGTCCTTCGGCGGTGCCGTCGTGGAGGTTTTCCATGGTGTGGGTCTGCCATTGCATCGGCGGATCTCCCGCGAGTTCGCAGCTTTCGAGCAGCGAGTAGTAGATGGCGCTTCCATCTATTTCTGACAGCGCCCCTCTCTTCCCTTCTATTCTACTTTAAATGTGAACGTCTTGTCCCATTCGCGGAGTATCGACAGTGTAAGCTCGCGTTTGCTTAGATTGAATACCTCCGACCATTGGGTAAACCCTGTGGATAGCTGTGAGTCATCGGGTCCTTGGGATACGTTGCGCAATAGCTCCATAGCCTTGTCGGGCGTCAACGTGTAGCCATTGGCCTTAAGCGTGTCCCTAAGACGCTCGTAGCGCGTCAACCCGTGCTGTGAGTGGTCTATTCCGTGTGGCGTGTCGGCCATAGTAGGGGAGCGGTAGAAGTTGGTCACGCAGCGCATGGCATCGTCGCCGGTGAGTATCTCCATGGTGTCGGGATGCTGGTCGATGTCGGAATTGGTGTATTCGACGATGGCGAAATCGCCGGTCGCATCGGCCAAAAAGAAATGATAGCTCGCAGTGCTGTCGGTATCCATGTGCATGTTGTATTGCTTCAGCAATTCTGTCGCTTCTTTCACCGTGCTGGCCCGGTCCAACATCATTCTTAATGCCACTGATGTGAAAATCGTCTTTTTGCCAGGCTGCTGCTGGATGGTTTGCTTGCCATCCAATTTGAGCACGCTCACTGCAAGCCCGTCTTCGTTGATGCCGTCAAGTATCAGGTAAGGCGCCGCGATAAGCAATGACAGGTCTGACTTGCCATCGGTGTAAAAGCCGCTTCTATATCCCACGAACTGCCCGTCGACAAATCCTACCGACTTTTTGCCGCCGGCGGGTGCGGTGTGCACCGCTATGGCGGGTATCATCTTGCGCTCCTTGGTGGCGGGGTCTATGTGGTTGAAGTCGAAGTTGCGTCCCATAAGGAAATCGCCCGACGTGGCGTCGGGGCAGGCAAATGCGCTGCAGCCGGCTCCATAATGCAGCTTGGCCTCCTCAAGTGTCGGTATGATGTCAAGCAGATGTTTGGCTATGAATTTTACCAAGCTTATGGTGCCATTGATGTCGGCGTCAAGCACTTCGTCAAGCTTGTAATCTGCCGTGTAGTGCATCTCATATATTCGCCCTTTGTCTCCTTCAAGGTCCACCAGGGAGTATATCATCTCTCTCTTGGATTGGTCGGTAATGAAGTCGGCACTGTTGTCGGTGGGCGTGGGGGTCGACGCATTGGGCTTGCAGTCATTACTGAAGGCGTTGAATGATAATGTTGTCATCATGCTACAAAAAATTAGAAAACCGGTTGTCGTGGATCTCGTAGTGTTATTCATAATCCTACTATTATTAATTAATTGCAATTAATTATCCACCGCAAATATAAAAATTTTTGAAGACCTATGCATGATTTTCCTGACGGAATTATTTTTGCGGATATTTTTGGCGGTAAGGCCAATTGTTTTGCGTATAGGCAAGAATGCCGAGGCGAGACATATCCCTATACCGGGTGTCCGCTTTTCAATTACTTCGGCAGTTATAATGCGTTGAGCCCAAACACTTCAGCCACCTTGCCGCGGGTCGAGTCGGAGGCGGTGGGCAAAGTCAATAGCCGAGGCGTGTCGATGAGGGCTATGTTGTCGGCCGTCGAAAGCGCTATGTCCAATTCGTGGGTGGAGAGCAGTATCGTTTTGCCTTGCTTGTGCGCCAATTCGCCAAGCAGCTCCATCAGCTGGTAGCGGTTGGGAAGGTCGAGAAACGATGTCGGCTCGTCAAGCAATATGTTGGGCGTGTCCTGTGCCAATGCCCGGGCTATCATGATGCGCTGGCACTCCCCGTCGCTCATGGTGTCGATGCTCCGGTCGGCGTAATCTGCCATCCCTACCGTTGACAACGCCATCGCCACAATCTCTTTGTCGCGACGGCTAAGCCGTCCTGCCCAGTCGGTGTAGGGCGCTCGTCCCAAGCCCACAAGGTCGCGGCACCGCATATTGGCTATCCTTACACGTTGCGTGTTGACAAAGGCTATCGCACGCGAGCGGTCGGCGGCGGTGGCAAAGCGGCTGATGCCGTCGATTAATATCTCGCCCGATGTTATGCTCCCCAATCCGGCTATGGCCCGAAGCAAAGTGGACTTGCCCGACCCGTTGCGCCCGGCAAGGGCTGTAAGTGTCGCTGCCGCAAATGTCGCATCCCCACCGCTCAAAAGCTCTCGATGGCCATATCCTATGCCTACTCCGCGAAGTTCTATCATACCGCTATCTGCTTGTTACGTATTACTATCCATATCACTATAGGAATGCCGATAAGCGAGGTCACGGCATTGATAGGGATGACGAAGAGCTTTGACACTATGTCGCATCCGAGCATAACAGCCGCTCCGGTCAACGATACGCCCGGTATCAGCACCCGGTGGTCGGAGGTGCGAAACAATACCCTTGCCACATGGGGCAAGGCGAGCCCGATAAATCCTATCGGTCCGCAAAAGGCGGTAACTCCTCCGGCAAGCAGTGCCGTCGATACCAGTATCATCGTACGGCTCCGTCGGTTGTCATAACCCATCGTGATGGCATATTCCTCTCCCAACAGCAATAGGTTGAGCGGCTTTATTGTCGCCACGGCGAGTATCATACCTGCCACCACCGTCGCTGCCAATATCGGCAATTGCTCCGACGTGACGTTGCCCAGCGACCCCATTGTCCATACCACAAACGACTTCAACGCGTCGTCGGCACTTAGATACTGCAATATTTGCACTATGGCTCCGATGCCCGACGACACCATCATCCCCAATATCAGCACTACCATGATGTCCTTGATGCGACGTCCCGCGACGGCTATGAGAAGCAGCACTATCGCCGACCCTGCCAATGCCGCTCCGGTCATGCCCAACGATGCCGCTGTGCCGCTCAACCCGCCCAAAAGCGGGGCGCCGAGTATGAACAATGCCACTGCCAACGAGGCCCCCGCGCTCACACCCAACACGTAGGGGCCTGCCAACGGGTTGCGGAACAGCGTCTGCATCTGCAAGCCGCTTACCGACAATGCTATGCCGGCTATTATCGCGACTATCCCCTTCAGTAGCCGTATGTCAACTACTATCTTGCTCACTGCCGCATTCTCGCTACGCCCCAACAACGCATTCCACACTTCACCAATGCTCAGCCTCACCGAACCGGCTCCGATGTCGACGAGCAATAGCAGCAGCGTCGCCACTGCCAATACGATATACATTGTTGTCACTCGGTGCTTCATATCCGTTGTTTTTTGAGGCTGTGTATGTAGTTGATTATGTTGTGCTTAAGTCTGACTATTGTAATTGTTGGTAATACTCTGGCTGGTATCCCTCAAGCGAATCGGGGTAGAATATCTTCGCTAAGTCTTTAAGGATAATGTCGGGGTGCATGGCTCCCGACTCGTAGAAATCGTTGCCGCCTCCCTTGGTGCTGCGCCGATTGTTGTTGTAGACTTTCCCGGCGGTAAACACCTTGGTGTCGGTCATGCGCGGAGCCATGGCTGCCACATCGGCCTTGGTGAAGGCTTGGCCGGGATTTATCCATATATCGGCCTCGCTCACAAGCATATACGCTTGCTCTATGTCTATCGCTTTTGAGGCATTGCCAGTGTTGGCTTTGTAGATATAGTCCCCTCCGGCATCCGCTATGAGGCGCGGCATGTAATTGGTCGACGACGGCATCCACCAACTGTCGTTATACGGGGTGTTGATCATCACTTTGGGCTTGTCGCTACTGGCCAAAAAACGCCCTTTCAGCTCATTATATCGCCGGGCTATGCCGTCAAATGCGCTTATCGCTTCATCGCGCTTGCCGATAAGCTGGCCTATTGCCACCACCCACTCCGCCTTGCCCAGCGGCGACTCTTCCACATAGTCGCCGATATAAATATAGGGTATGCCAAGCTCGTCGAGCTTCCCTTCTATCATGTTCGGGCCGTTGATGCCATATAGGAGTACCAAATCGGGGTTGAGCATCACTATCTTCTCGTAGTCCACGTTTGTGTCGTAGCCTACGTCGGCCACCTTCTCTCCCATGCCGTGAAGCGCTTCGCTCGATATGAAGCCGAGCCCCGACACGCCTACCACCCTGTCCAACGCCCCAAGCTCCTCAAGCATTGCCACAAATGTCGACGACATAGCCACTATCCGCTCCGCCGGTTTCGCTACCCGGTAGAGCATCGAAATGCTGTCGGCCCCCTGCCAAGGATTGTTTACCATTACCGCTATCGACGAGTCGCTCGTGCACTTTATGCTAAACCCTTGGGCATATCGCGGCTGATACACCACATTGTCGTAATCGGAAGCGGTGGCGCCTCCATTGCCCGTCGCAACGCCTTTCTTGCCACATGCCGTCAGGGCCAAAACGGCAATCATCGCTACGGCAATCCGTTTTATCATATCATTACAAGTCATCTTATCCATATCATTAAGCCACCCTCCGCCAATACCCATCTAATCCCTCATGTCGGCCCCATTGCATTTTCATCTGCAAATATACAAAATATCCACCACTATGCGCCAAAAATCTTCCACAGCGCCATTCATTTCCCGAATGCTTTCCCTCTTCTTTTATGCCAAGTATCAAAACAATGGCACAGTGCAAAAAAATAAGCGAAAAAAGTGCGCCGGAAATTTGGCGGAATGGGAGAAAAAAGGTAACTTTGCGGTGCTTTTTAGCGCAAACATTTTTTATTAACACTTAAAACATCCGAAAGAATGCATTTGAATTCTGAAGAAAAAGTAGAAATCTTTGAGAAGTACGGTAAGGGCAAGACTGACACTGGCTCACCTGAAGCACAGATTGCATTATTCTCAGTCCGTATTGCTCATTTGACTCAGCACCTGAAGTCAAATCATAAAGATTATACAACAGCTCGCGCTCTTAAGATGCTTGTAGGTAAACGTCGTCGTCTCCTTGACTATCTCGCCAAGAAAGACATCAACCGCTACCGTGCAATTATCGCTCAAAAAGAGCTTGGTATCAGAAAGTAAAAGCTGCGGCTGTCTACTTGAAGATTACAACAAAATCCTGCCTCACAGCCGTGTCGCAGGATTTTTGCTTTTAATAACAATTTGTCTTTATATACCAACCATGAAAAAATCGAGTTTGATTAAAGGATTATGCTGCGTGGTATGCGGCTGGTCGTCAATTGATTGCGTTGCTCTTGCCGACAATCTCGTCCATAATGCCCAGCTATCTTCGCCCGATGGCGATATCGTAGCCTCTTTCGACATCGACGAGGCAGGGCATCCGGTTTACAGCGTTACTTATAAGGGGCTACCCATAGTGAAAAATTGCCGATTAGGACTGACTGCCAAGGAGGTAGCCGCCGACTCGAAGTACACCATGGAATGCAGCGACATTGCATCCGTTGATGAAACATGGCAACCCGTTTGGGGCGAATATGCCGAAGTAAGAAACAATTACAATGAGATGTCGGCAATGTTTCGTTGCAGCTCCGGATTGGATTTCGATGTGAAAGTAAGGGTATTCGACGATGGCCTGGGCTTCAGATACGAATTGCCGCTGTCCCACAACAATTATTTCTTGTCGATTACCGGCGAGCTGACCGAGTTTAATTTCGTCGACGATTACACCGTCTTTGCCATCCCCGGCGATTACGACACCGATGAGTTCCTTTATACCACATCTCCCATAAGCGATTTGGACAACCGATTGCCTCGGTCGCGGCACTCCGAATCGACGCTTATTGACGGCCTGGCAGTGCAGACCCCGGTCATCATGAAGCATCCCGAGGGCAAAGTCTACGTCAATCTGCATGAAGCGGCTTTGGTGGGCTATCCGGCTATGGCGCTCGATGTCAATCCGCAACAGTTGAGCTTCGTGTCGCATCTCACCCCCGGTGCCGATGGCATGAAAGCCTACGTGCAGTTGCCTTTCTGCACGCCGTGGCGCACTATGATCATCAGCGATGATGCCCGCGACATATTGGCCTCGCAGCTCATCTACAACCTTAACGAACCATCGAAAATCGAAGATACTTCCTGGATATATCCCCAGAAGTTTATCGGGGTGTGGTGGGAGATGTTTGTGGGCTACGGCTCTTGGGCCTACAGCGATGACATAAGCACGCGCCCCGGCGTGACCGACTATGCCTCGGTGAAGCCCAGCGGTAGGCATGCCGCCAACAATGCCAATGTCAAAAAATACATAGATTTCGCTGCCCAATCGGGCATCAAAAGCGTGCTCGTTGAAGGCTGGAACGAAGGATGGGAAACGTGGACCGAAGGCCGTAAGAACCGCCATTTCCTTTTCGACAAGGCTTATCCCGACTTTGACGTGGAGGAACTCTCTCGCTATGCCAAAGAACGTGGCGTTAAGTTGATTATGCACCATGAGACTTCAGCCAATGCCGCCGACTACGAACGGCAATTGGACGCGGCCTTCGACTTCATGAACAAGTATGGATATGACGCGGTGAAGACCGGTTATGTGGGATATATCATTCCTCGCGGCGAGCACCACTCCTCGCAGTGGATGAACGACCATTATATCGAGGTCGTACGTCGTGCCGCTGAGCACCATATCATGGTGAATAGCCACGAAGCTGTGCGTCCCACCGGATTGATGCGTACTTGGCCCAACTGGGTGGCCCAGGAGTCGGCTCGCGGCGGTGAATATGAAGCTATGGGTGGCAACCCGCCGGAGCATACCACCTTGCTCCCCTTCACTCGATTGAAAGGCGGACCAATGGACTATACTCCCGGCATCATGGAGACCGATCTGGCTTCCCACGGCCATGGCAACTCATCCCATCCAGGCACTACGATTGCCCGACAGCTGGCATTGTACCTCACCATGCCTTCGCCTTTGCAGATGGCTTGCGACCGCCCTGATAGCTACTTGAAGTATGCCGACGCTTTTGAATTTATTAAGGTGGTGCCCGTGGATTGGCGCACTTCGGTTTATCTCGAAGCTGAGCCCGGCGATTATATCACCGTGGCCCGCCAGGACAAAAACAGCGAGGACTGGTACATCGGCGCGATTACCGATGAAAATTCGCGCACTGCCAAAGTGAAACTCGATTTCTTGCCTAAAGGGAAAAAGTACGTGGCTACGATTTATGCCGACGGCAAGGATGCCGATTACCGCACCAACCCCAAGTCCTACAATATATATTCCAAGAACGTCGACTGCAAAAGCACTCTGACGCTTCAGCTCGCACCCGGTGGCGGCGCTGCCGTGCAGCTCAAGGCTATCGACTAATTGCCTGCCCAATAAACGAATACGAGCCCGCCTCCGCATCAACTTGCGAGGCGGGCTCTATGTTTCCCCACCGAGCCACCGCGCCCGGCCCCGCGCCCCCGCGCCCCCGGCCTTGCGCCAATCATGCCACTTCCACCTTACTGCAAAAAAAGGTATTACGAGCAGCCTTATCGCAACCATCCGAGACAGGCCGGCTTTTATGGCCCCACTATACACCCATAGTTTCCACAATAAAATACCACTCTCATTGAGAATGCAACGCAATCTTAAATGAAAGAGCCGTGAAAGAGCTGCGTCCTTCTTGCAATCGGAACTTTCTGCGCTCTCCGTTTGTTTATCTGTTGATGAAGTGTTAACTTTGCCGTCAGAAGGCGAGTCGAACGTAGGGCCGGAAAGGGCACCGGCCTCCTCCGATGTTTCGGAGGGCAGTATGAGGAGTTGCCCGTCCTCACGTTCGACTCGCCTTCTGTTGACAAAGTGTTAACTTTACCGTCAGAAGATACATTGTCGGACGTAGGAACAAGGTCCGGTCCCTCCGATACACTCGGAGTCTCGGTTAAGCGCATTTCAGAACTGGGAGACAATTTTTCATCAAGATGCAGGATTTTATCGTTCTGCATCTTGTTTTTTATTGCCTTGCCTTTGATTTCATGGTTGCTTATGGATACTTCCATGCCGTCCTTTTTAACGGTCACGGATTCAAAGTGGACAATGCGTGAGCCGTCGGACTTGACAAACGTCTTGATGAAAAGATATTTGCTGTCTCGTTCCGAACCGTCTTTGGGGGCTGACTCTTCAAGTATGATGTCTGGCGTCCCCAGTGTGGGGTGTATCATGCCGAAATATTCAGTCCGCTTAAGCGAATAGAGTTTCAGCAACTGGTTCGCACCCATTTTAACTACGCCAATGGGCGTTTCAACAGTTCCGTCATCTCCGAACTGGGCAATCCAGTTTTCGGGTGTAAGTTCAACCGCAGGGGCGACTTCGGCATTTGCTTCCATAAGCGCAATCATATCCGATGCTTCCTGCCCGGAAAGAGAACGACCGACAATGTCATTGTCACCTTTTGAAGTGTTGACTTTGCCCTCATATTTGGTAGAAGTGATGGTATACGCTTCGGAACTTTCTGCGCTCTCCGTTTGTTTTTCTGTTGACAAAGTGTTAACTTTGCCCTCATCAAGTCCGCCTTGCGGAGTAGCCGTGCCATTCCGCTTGCCTTTTGGTTCCGTTTCAATGTCACTACTGCTGGCGGAGACGGACTTTTTCTCAGAGGAAGATGTAGAAGAGTTCATGCGGGAGTTATCGGTTGTGCCGCTTTGTTCCGATTTCTGCGATTCTTCAGTGGCTTCGGCAGGCTGCTTGGCCGTAGTATGGCGGTCATACACGATTTCTCGATTTTTACCGTATGACATCTTGAATGCGCCTGCGGTATTTATTGTATAATACGGCTCAATAGGGATATTTCTGCTTTATATCCTGCTTGGGGTGTATGGCGTAGTCAAACACCTAATAAAACCGAAACAATGAGTGAAGATAAAGACCTTGACAAGCTGCGCATCCTGCTCAATGCCGTGCAGAGCCTTAACAAGGAAGAACTGGAGATTGACCCATCAACATTCAACTCAAGTTTTGGCGATGGATTTGATGCTGAGGCGTTCATGAAGATGCCATTGCCCGATAGGTTTCACGCCTACATGGTGAGGGAACTATGCAGTGAGGAAGATTATCAAGAAGCCATGCGCAACAACGGATATGACTACCTGCCAATGTTATACAACATCAAAAGAGAAATTCCCGGAGAGTTTTTCGCTTACTTTCACGACTTGTTGCACGAAAAGGAGTATGAATATTACCACAAGAAATTTTTAGAATCACTCAATGGAATGCTTTGACGACAACGAGCCGGACTTCTTTGCCGAACTGAAAGAAGCGGCATGGAACGTCCTGCGCGAAAACCCCGGCATCGACTTCGGCGAGTGGTCGCAGTCGCTCCGAGCGCTCTATACGCTGGGGCTTGTTGTCGATGGCGCCAACCATGTCACTCCTCTCGGGGTGCAGATCAAAAAAAATGACGGTCTACCGAAAACGGCAGAAAAATTCGTAACTTTGCGCTATGGATAAATCGAATAAAAACATCATCGAGGCTGGCATCACGCCTGCCGAATTCGACGACCTCTTTGCTGGTGACTTCCCCATGGAGGCGTATCTCTCGGAGTTTCCCTCGCAGGCTCATCGCTACGGCCATCTTTCCGACTTGGCCTCCGCTCGTGGCGACTCGGAGCTCGCGGCCTATTTCTTCAAAAAGAGCGGCCTGCCCCAGCGTCGGGATTGGTGCGATTAGGGGAACCACTTCTTCATCAATGCGTCCCATTTTCGGCTCGAACCCCATGGATGTTTATGCATCGCTTGCCGATATGTGGGATAGCGACGACTACACGGATGAGGAAACCGGCGAGTGCCACTCGTTCAAAGAGTGGGCAGAGTATTTCGCAACCGATTATTCCGTGGAACTATACTCCCTGCTCGTGGACGCAAAACGCAAAATAAGACTTCTGGAGGCGAAGTGTCTCGAAAAATAATAAAGCCAATAAAATCCGTCTAAGGGGCATTTCTGAAAGAATTTGGGACATTTCCCATCCAACGATATGACGACAAAATATTATCAGGGCTATAATCGTAGAAACGTAACCATCCGAAACAGGCCGGCTTTGATGGCATAAAAAATCTCGCGGAGGTTTTTGAGGGCACTGAAAAAGTCCCTATATAGACTGAGCCCATAATTCAATCGGCACATATCAAGTGAAAAAACTTGAATATGTGCCGATTTTTTTGTAACTTTATAGGTAGAAATTGACATGATATGCTACCTCTTCAACAGACCATTCAGTTCAGTGATTACAGCGATCTCTACGACTTGATTATCCCTCAGG
>JAQXRH010000071.1 GCA_029218425.1 Bacteroidales bacterium
GGGATGTCAAGCGATTAAACAATAAAAATGCGTGCGGTTAACATCTTTTATTGCCAATTTGCTAAATTATCACCACATATGGGCTTTTGGGACTGATTTTCAGTTGATATTCTTTCATTTTGCCATGAAATGGCTGCGCGCCAATCAAGGCTGTCGCCATGCTTGCCGCAAGCCTTATTAACACCGTTTAACATAGTAGTGTTTAGCCCCGTGGCAATATGGCCAGGGGATGGAATAGGCTGTATGCCAAGCTTTTGGCATACAGCCCTGTGTGTGATGCGTTATGAAGTGGGGGCGCTATCCGCCGAAGTTGTCGTAGTGGATGCTTTCGGGGTCGACGCCTAAGGAGTCGAGCATCTTGTTGACGGCCGCGCTCATTGGGCCGGGGCCGCACATGTAGTATTCGATGTCTTCGGGGTTGGGATGGTCTTTGAGATAGGTGTCGAAGATGACCTGGTGGACAAATCCAGGGGTGTAGCTTACTCCGGCGGCATCGGCGGCCGGGTCGGGCCGGTCTAAAGCGAGGTGGAATTTGAAATTGGGGAATTCCTTCTCCAGCTGCAGGAAGTCGTCTAAGTAGAAAACCTCGTTGAGGGCACGGGCCCCGTAGAAGTAGTTCATGACGCGGTCGGTGGTGTGTAGCGTTTTGGTCATGTGCATTATCTGTGCACGCAAAGGCGCCATTCCCGCGCCGCCACCTATCCACATCATTTCGGCTTTGGAGTCGAAGATGGGGTGGAAGTCGCCGTAGGGTCCCGACATTATGACCTTGTCGCCCGGTTTGAGGGTGAAAATGTAGCTTGAAGCGATGCCGGGCATCACGTCCTGGAAACCGACGGCAGGTTTCGGTTTGAACGGCGGAGTAGCGATACGCACTGTGAGCATTATGCGGTCGCCCTCGGCGGGATAATTGGCCATGGAGTACGCACGGATGGTAGGCTCTTTGTTGACGCATTTGAGGCCGAAGAGGCCGAATTTTTCCCAAGCCGGGAGATACTCGTCGCCGATAAGGCTCTTGTCGATATCCTTATCGTAGTCCATAGAGTAGGTGGGGATTTTGATTTGGGCGTAGGAGCCGGGGATGAAGTTCATGTGTTCGCCGGGAGGGAGTGCCACGATAAACTCTTTGATGAACGTGGCGACATTCTTGTTGGAGATGACTTCACATTCCCATTCCTTGACATCCAAGGCCGAAGCCGGGACTAAAATGCTCATGTCCTCTTTGACCTTCACTTGGCAAGCCAAACGCCAATTGTCCTTCATCTCCTTGCGAGAGAAATGCACGGCTTCGGTGGGCAGGATTTGTCCGCCGCCTTGCGGGACTCTGACGCGGCATTGGCCGCAGCTGCCTTTCCCGCCGCAAGCCGACGACAGGAAGATGTTGCTGTCGGCGAGAGTGGCGAGCAAGGATTTGCCGGCCGGCACGGTGACGTTGTCGCTATCGTTGATAGTGATGCTGACGTCGCCGCTCTTTACGAGATATTTCTTAGCCACAAGCAAGATGATAACGAGGAGAAGCGTTATTCCTAAGAAGATACCGACAGTGGCAATCAGCGTCGGCATCATGGCAGATTGTTCGACTAATATCATAGGGGTGAATAGTTATCAGATTTTAATACCGAGGAAGCTCATGAAGGCGATGCCCATAAGGCCGGTGAGGATGAACGTGATGCCCACCCCGCGTAGAGGTTTCGGGATTTTAGAATAGTTGGCGAGGCGTTCGCGTATGGCGGCAATGGCAGTGATGGCCAAAAGCCAACCGATGCCCCAGCCTGAGCCGGCAAAAATGGCTGTGCCTACGGAAGGGAAGTCGCGTTGTTGCATGAACAGCGAACCGCCCAAAATGGCGCAGTTCACGGCGATAAGAGGCAGGAAGATGCCGAGCTGGGCATATAGCGCCGGGCTGTATTTCTCCACCACCATTTCCACCAATTGCGTCATTGAAGCGATAACGGCGATGAACATGATGAGCGACAGGAAGCTAAGGTCGACATCGGCATAGTCGGCACCGAGCCAAGCCAAAGCTCCGGCTTTGAGCACGTAGGTGTTAAGAAGATAGTTGATGGGAAGGGTGATGGCGAGCATAAAAGTCACCGCGATACCCAAGCCAAAAGCAGTCTTGACATTCTTTGAAACCGCCAAGAAAGAGCACATGCCTAAGAAGTAGGCGAAAATCATGTTGTCGACGAAAATCGACCGAATGAATATGTTGAAATTTTCCATTGTCGTCTACTCTAATTATTCTTGAATATCTTTGTTGATGGAGCGGTGCACCCATATGATGCACCCTACGATGATGAGCGCCATAGGGGGCAGGATCATCAGCCCGTTGGGCACATAGCCGTCGGGCATCACTTGCAGGCCAAAGAGCGTGCCCGAACCGAAAAGTTCGCGGAAGAATGCCACGATGAGGAGTATAACAGTGTAACCCACGCCGTTGCCCACACCGTCGAGAAATGAAGGCCACGGGCTATTGGCCATTGCGAACGCTTCAAGGCGTCCCATTAGGATGCAATTTGTGATAATCAAGCCTATAAATACCGACAATTGCATGGCCACGTCGTAGGCGAAAGCCAAAAGGAGCTGGTTGACAATAATCACCAGTCCGGCCACCACGACGAGCTGCACGATGATGCGGATGTTGGTGGGGATGGTATTGCGTAGGAGCGAGATGATGACGTTGGAGAAAGCTAAAACCGCTATCACCGACATGCCCATCACTAATGCGGGTTCCAATTTGGCAGTAACGGCAAGGACGGAGCAGATGCCAAGGATCTGCACCACCACCGGGTTGTTTTTGGAAAACGGGTTGAAAAACACCGTCTTGTTCTTTATCTTTTCAGCCATAGCTTAATTATAGTTTATTCTTCAAAAAAGATAGCTTATCAGGGGGAGGAGTGTTAATGTCTAAGCGATTGTAGATAAGCGTCGTAGGGGCTCAAGCAGTTGTCGATCATTGCGTCTACCCCCTTGCTCGTGATGGTGCCGCCCGAAATGCCATCTACGTAGTCGCTCCCGTCGGTGGGCTGCTGCCCTGATTTCACGACAGAGATAGGCAGGAACTTGCCGTCCTTGAAAAACTGTTTGCCGATAAACTTGTTGCGGAACGGGTCGCGGGTAATCTCAGCGCCCAATCCCGGAGTTTCCGAGGCGTGGGAGAAATATGCGCCATAGATAGTGGAGCCGTCGGAGTCGACCGACACATATCCCCAAATAGCGCCCCACAGGCCATTGCCCGACATGGGAAGGATGTACTTGACCTGGCCGTCGTCCAATCGGCATACGAATACCGGCAATTGCCGTTCGGAGCTCGGGAGCTTGGCCTGGCTTGCAATGTCGATATTGAAAATGTCCATATCGTCGGGCCCGCCATGTTTCACGACGTTGCCTTCGGTGTCGACCACCAGCAAGTCGGTGATATGTTCGGCAAACTGCTTGTCGATATTCTTGTTGTCGATAGGAATTCTTACTGATTCAAGAATCTGTTTCATTTTGTCGGCATTGGCATTGGCGATTTGTCGGTCGCGCAATGACATGGAAGTGAAAGCCAAGGCCGCACCAACTACTACCACCAAAACGATGATGTAGATAACGGTATAGGTATTACTTTGCTTATTCATGGTCGGAATTATTTAGCTTCACACGACGAAGGCGGCGGCGGATGTTGGATTGAACTACGCACCAGTCGATGAGTGGGGCGAAGGCGTTCATGAGTAGAACGGCAAGCATGGCGCCTTCGGGATAACCATTATTGTAAACACGGATTATGATGGCAATAGCGCCAATCAAAAAGCCGTAGATGTATTTGCCGATGTTGGTGCGACACGCAGTCACGGGGTCAGTGGCCATAAACACGGCAGCAAAAGCAAAGCCACCCAGGCAGAGTTGGTCGGCCACCGAAAGCATAGAAGCCGGGTAATCCGGGCTACTGAAAGCGTTGGCAATCAGCGACATGACGGCACCGCCGGCAAACACCGACAGGATGATGCGCCATGAGGCAATCCCGGCAACCAGCAATATGGCCGCCCCGATGAGGATGCACAGCGTGGAAGTCTCGCCGAAAGAGCCGGGTATCAAGCCGAAGAACATGTCGGAAGTGGTGATTGGGTCAGCGCCAACAGTAGAGGTAATCGTCACCGACTCTTCGCCGGCTTGCAGAGCCACTTGCCCTAAGGGGGTAGCCCCGGTGAAGCTGTCGACCACCGTGCCCTCGCCAAGTCCGGCAATGGCATCGGTGCCGATAAACACCTTGTCGCCGCTCATCTGGGCGGGATAGGCGAAGAATAGGAAAGCACGGGTGACCAGGGCCACATTAAATATGTTGTAACCGGTGCCGCCGAAAACCTCCTTAACGAAAATCACCGAGAAAGCCGTAGCCACCGCTATCATCCATATCGGAGTTTCGACCGGGCATATGAGTGGGATGAGGATGCCGGTGACCAGGAAACCTTCTTGAATCTCCTCCTTGCGCCACTGCGCCACGGCAAATTCGATGCCAAGCCCCACGGCGTAGGACACCACCAATTTGGGCAGGACGCTCAGGAAGCCATAGAGCAACAGCGAGAAGAACGGCTTGTCGACGGCGCCAATGGCGGTCCAATGCTGGTATCCGGTATTGTACATGCCGAAAAGCAGGCAAGGCATCAGGGCCAACACTACAATTATCATCGTTCGCTTCGAGTCCATACTGTCGTGGATGTGCGCCCCCGAGGTCGAAGTCGACTTGGGCGTGAACAGGAAAGTCTCAAAGCCATCATATACAGAGTGGAACGCGTGGAGACGTCCCCCTTCCTGGAAATACGGCTTGACTTTGTCAAGCATTTTTCTTAATGCCTTCATTTATATTGCTATAACGTGAGCTAAATGTTAGTTTTACTAATTATGGTTGCCGATGCGTGGTGTCGGCCTATTCTATTTCTTTGCGGAGATAGTCAAGGCCTTCGCGCACAATTTTCTGGGCTTCAATTTTTGACGTGTCGGCATATTCGCCGAGGGCGAAATCTTCGGGCGCCACTTCGTAGATGCCGAGCTTTTCCATCTGCTCTATGTCCTTGCCAATGATAGCTTTAAGCAGGTATTCGGCCATGATGTCCATGGGCATATAGCGTTCGTATTCGCCCGACATGATGAAAGCGCGCCGTCCGCCCAGCAGTCGGGCGTCGGGGCGGAACACAGAGCCGAAGAGCTTGCCGGGGAAAGTGCGGCTTTCGCTCATCTTCTTGGGTGATAGCGATGCCCATCCCATGAATTCGTCGACGTCGTCGCCTTCGGGGATGACCGTAATCTGCCGGTAGGGGTAGCGGATGTAGTCGTCGGCGTCGACCTTGACGCCGGTGAGCACGTTGCCCGAGATGATGCGCTGATGGTATTCGGCCTTTACGATTGCGCCGTCGGTGAGCGAGGCTATAGAAGCGCCAATCACCGTTTTGAGCACCTTGGGCTGTGCGATTTCCGACCCGGTGAGCGCCACATAGTCGGTGAAGTCGACCGACGACGACAGCATGAGCCGCCCGATGCGCCACAGGGTGGAAAGGTCGAGGGTCCACACCGATTCGCCTTTGTTGATAGGCGCGATGTTGGCAATCATGACGCCGACATTGCCTGCGGGGTGAGGCCCGGCGATGTCGACCATCGTAGCCCCTTTGATGTCGGGGAGCAACCCGTCGTTGCGCCTGCCGATATAGACATTGCCCTTAGTGGTAAGGGATAGCAGGGCCACGGCAGCTTCGAGCGTTTTGGCGTCGGCATAAAAACGGGCTGGGCTCACGGCAAGTGGAGCGGAGTCGAGAGCCGAAACGAAAATGTCGCGCGGCACGATGTCGGGGTTCGGGACAATGTCGAAAGGCCGGCGTCGCATCAAGGCCCACAATCCGGAGATTTTGAGCAAACGGCGAGCGTCGTCGGCATTGTTCACCTTAGTGTCAAAAATTGCAGCGTCGCCCGAATGGTCGGGTTCGATCACGACGCGGAGTATTTTTCGCCGTTCGCCGCGGACGATAGCCGTCACCTTGCCGGCAACCGGAGCCACGAGCTTCATGAGGTTGTCGCGCTTGTCGAAAAGCAAAGGGTCGCCGGCCTTGACCGTGTCCCCTTCTTTGACGGCAGACTTGGGCACGAACCCGATGAAATCATCAGGGGAAACGGCAACGGAAGCCGATAGCGGAGCGTCGACAGGGGAGAGGTCGGTAAGTCCACCGGCTATCTTGATGTCAAGTCCTTTACGGATTGTCAAATTCTGGCTCATAAATCTATAAGCGGTTTGTTACATGAAGAATGTTGAGAAAAGGCGGCTTGCCTGCGATAATACATTTTTAATAATAGACTTGGTTGATAAACGATGTATATCAGAGCTACATTCAAGCCGATGGGGAGAGCGAAATTTTCACGGCAATGAATTAAAGTATATCATGGCAGGCGTAGGTGCGCCAATTATTCTGCAAATTTACTTTTTTAATTTATAGTAGTAGCAATTATTCGGGATTTTTTTTCAAAATGTTCAGAAAAAAGTCCATCATAAAAACCGTGGGCCGCTATCAGGGCCGGGGGCCGGTGGGGGCACGGCCTACCTCCAATGGCGGGGGCTCGGGCAGGGGCGGTAGTGGCGGGCGGCCCATATTATAATATGTCGGACATATTGTCCCAAAAATCGGGAAAACGGCGGAAATTTGAAAACAATTATAAGCTAAAAAGTTAGGAAAAACAAAGGTCAAAAAATGTCAAAACAGTGCAAATTGGCGGCAAAAAATTTTGTAAGTATAAAAATAAAAGATACATTTGCAGTTAAAAGTAGCGCATAGAGCCTGAAGAGAGATGGCGAAATGCGAAAAATGACTTCAATCAACCAGAAAGCTATGCTATTCATCAATCGGCATTTCCTTGACAGCATGAAGCGGCATCACAAAATTCTAAGCCATGAAACAGGACCAACTACCTGAGAATTAGCTTTGACATTTCACCCTCTGGTTAAATTATTAAATGGAACAATCTAATTAGAAACAAAAATTTTTAAACAATCATTATTAATTAACCATTTATTAAGTATTTATCTTTTATGGAAGCTCAAAAGCCCAATTCTCCCCAGCCGCGTCCCGCAGCTGCAAAGGCCAATGGTCAAGCACAAAAAAGCAAAGTACGTGGTATCAAGAACGCATTCTTGGTAATCATCGCCTGCTTCGTAGTAGCAGTTTGCTTATTCTTGTTCGTATTCGGTGGATCAAGCCACTTTGGAAAAGTACAACTCGTCAACGAACTCCAGCAGCCGCTGTGGGAAACTGCTGACGGCGGTACGACAGAAGATGCTACTAAAGCAGCTGTTTACACCAAAGATCAGGCAGCCGAACTCGGCGACGAGACACTCGAAGGCGCACCCATCCCCGCTTACTACAGCGGTTCAATGGCATTCGCTCCTGAATATGTTTCGAAAGCCGCTCACCCTGAGGACCTCGTTGGTACAGTGTTCAAAGGTGGTATCATCGTGCCTGTACTTCAAACCCTTCTCCTCACCGTTATCGCCCTTTCAGTAGAGCGTGCTATCGCCCTCAAGAGCGCTAAAGGTACCGGTTCGATAGCCAAATTCGTAGGCGACGTGAAGAAATCGCTTGCTAAGAACGACATCGACGCAGCGTTGGCACTTTGCAACAAGCAGAAAGGCTCTGTAGCAGCAGTGGTATCAGCCGCATTGAACCGCTACAAAGAAATGGATGCCAACACCATCCTTACCAAAGAGCAGAAAATCACTACCCTCCAGAAAGAAGTGGAAGAGGCAATGGCAATCGAGATGCCCTCGTTGCAGCAGAACCTCCCGATCGTGGCAACTCTTACCACACTCGGTACACTCGTCGGACTTCTCGGTACTGTGATCGGTATGATCAAGTCATTCCAGGCACTTTCAGCATCAGGTGCTCCCGACTCAACCGAACTTTCTACCGGTATTTCTGAGGCACTTATCAATACTGCCTTCGGTATCGCCACCGGTGCATTCGCTGTAATTTCTTACAACTTCTACACCAACAAAATCGACAACTTGACCTACGCAATCGATGAGATCGGTTTCACTATCGTTCAATCGTTTGCCGCTACTCACTAATCATACCATCTTTTACAATAGTATAAACAACAAAACATCTAAGTAAAATATGGGAAAGATTAAAGTAAAAAGGAAGAGCACCCTCATCGACATGACCGCGATGAGCGACGTGACCGTACTTTTGCTTACCTTCTTCATGTTGACTTCGACGTTCCTTCAGAAAGAGCCTACGCAGGTGGTGACACCGCCCTCGGTATCTACACAAAAGATCCAGTCGTCAAACGTAGCACAAGTGCTCGTGGCAACCAGCGCCAACGACAAGGATACCCCCAAAGTGTATATCTCCGTGATTGGTGAAGCCAATCCCGATATCCCCGAAGAAGGCACCTACGGTGACCTCCAGCCAGGAGCATGGGGATCGGAGAACCTGCGCAAGGAAATTCTCAAAAATGCAATTGCATTGTATATGGAATGTGGCGGGAAGGACCCCGGTATCACCAAAGATGATATTGAGAAATTTTCAAAAGTAGCCACCTTTGGTGTGCCTATCATGAAAATTCACGAGTTCTTCACTTTGGACCAGACGAAGCAGGATGAATGGTTAAGCGACCTTGACAGATTCGACTCCGGTATACCCTTGATTAATTACCTTAACACCAAAGAGAAAGATGCTAATGGTAATTATGTCAAGACCAACGAATTCCAGATATGGATGAGAGCAATCTTCAACGCTACGCCTTACGATGAGACGCTTCAGACGCTCAACTACAAAATGCGTAAGACTGGCGAGGGTATAGCAGTAAAAGCCGACCGTGGAACCTCATTCCACACTGTCAACAAAGTGCTCGAAAACCTCCGCACAATAAAAATGAACAAATTCACCGTCATGACGGCGTTGAAATCTGAAAACGAATAATCATTATGGCACAGATAGAACAATCAAGCGGCGGCAAAAAGAAAAAAGGCGCCCAAAAGAAGATGCATATCCATGTCGACTTTACACCTATGGTTGACATGAACATGCTCCTTATCACGTTCTTCATGCTTTGTACCACGATGATTAAGTCGCAGACACTAAGCATAGCGCTTCCGGCACCTCCCGATCCGGAACAAGAACGTACGCAGGACAACTCCGAAGTCGTTGCCGAAACCAAAGCAATCACTTTGATAATCGACACCGAACGCGACAGCGAAGGTAACGTAGTGACCGATGCCGAGGGTAATACAAACGACGTGATTTACTATTACTGTGGTTTCGAACCCACCATCACCGACACTAAGCAAGTTGTCTTCAACGACCCCGAAAAAGGCTTGAAGGTCGACAATACAGTCAAAGCCGAGAAATTCTTAGGCAACGACGGGTCAAAGGTTCAAGGTATACGCAAAGTGCTTCACGACCGCAACGTCGAAGTGCTCAACAAACTTGAATCGTTCAAAGACCAGTGGCGCCGCGGAAAAATCACCGACGAAGAGTATCAGGAAATCGCTCGTCAAGTACGTAACGATAGCACCTTTACCAATCGTCCGGCAGTAACCGTAAAAGCCACTCCTCAAGCTTCATGGCAGAGCGTGATATCGGCCCTCGACGAAATGCAGATTAACCAAATCTCGCAATATCGTATAGGAACGTTCACCCCGACCGACTCCCTGTTGATAGTAGATTACAAACGTCGTAATCCTGCCGAATAAGATGCAAGATTTATTAACTTTTAAAATCGCAAGAACATGGCAAAAGATGTAGATCTTTCATCAAAAGAATGGACCGACCTTATTTTTGAAGGTAAAAATAAAGCATTCGGTGCGTATACCCTCCGTCAGGCGAGTGACCATCGTCACAATGTCGCCGTACTCTATGTGGTAACCGGTCTCCTTGTCATCCTGCTCCTCGCTTGGGGTTATGGCAAGTACTCCGCAGCCCGCGAGCGTGCTGAGCAGGAGCGAATCAAAGAGCTTCTCGCCAGCATCGAGCAGCAGCAGTTCGAAGAGCTACAAGCTGAGCTCGAGCAAGATATAGAGGAGGAAAATCAAATGGAGCAAGAAGCAGAACCCGAACCTGAAGAGGAAGAAGCCCTCGCTGAGGAAATCCTTAACACCGAGAAGTTCACCGAGCTTTTGGTGCAGAAGGACGAAGACGTCAAGGAAGAAATCAAATCGGCTGATGATGTGAAAGACACGTCGACAGCTCTTGGTTCGACCGACTTCGACAAAGGTACCGACGACCTCAACATCGTGCGTGAACACAAAAACGAAGTTATCGTTGAAGAGAAGCACGAAGTGGTAGAAGATACCAAGGTGTTCACCTCTGTAGAGCAGATGCCTCAGTTCCCCGGCGGCGAAGCCGAGTTGTTGAAGTGGATTTCAACCCACATCAAGTATCCCGCAATCGCTATGGAGAACAACGTACAGGGTAAAGTCGTAGTGCAATTCGTTGTAACTCGCGACGGTTCGATCGGTGAAGTGAAAATCGCACGTGGTAAAGACCCCGACCTTGACAAAGAAGCTGTGCGCGTAGTCAGGACCTTGCCGAAGTTTATCCCCGGTAAGATGAACGGTCAGGCCGTTAACGTGTGGTACACCTTGCCTATCAACTTCAAGCTCCAAGGCGTATAAAATTAATGACTACAACGCTTGCCCATAGGCAAGTGACCCTTCTTAAACACTGGCGGCGTGTCAAACATACTTGACACGCCGCCAGTTGCTTTTCGCGATGATTTTAACCGTCCGGAATCGGGCCGATTTTGTAAAATGATTTTGTACTGAAGTTAGCCTTTCACCGGTAGTTCTGTGGGGCGGCTCGGGCCAGTTGCCGCTGTGTGGGATTGCTCGAAGCAGTGGTTGCTATTTGGGGTGGCTCGGGGACGTTTCCCGGTGTGAGAGATTGCTCGAAGCCAGATGGTGGAAAACTACATCGCATACATGGACGATACCGATGGACGAGGTGGTGAATTTAACTAATTTAACAAAAGATAATATTCTATATGATTATTGGTCTTGGATATGGCATAGCTTTTCGCTAATTTTGTAAGTGTTAAAACGACCAATATAAGGCATAGTGATAAAGCGAGTGTACATATCATTGATACTGACCGTAATGGCAGTGACAGCGTCGGCCCAACAGGTGAGAATGCCATCTCATGCAGCCGACGAGCGTCTTGCCGCCATTGAGAAAGTTGATCTCACTCGCCATTTGCCCGACATCACCAGCCGTGAGCTCAAGGCATTTGCCCCCGACGATGTCGTGGCCACCGCAAACGATATGTTGTCGCTTGCCCGCACTTTCATCGGCCTCCGTTATCGTTCCGGCGGCAGTACGCCCAAAGGATTTGACTGTTCAGGTTTCACTTCATATATTTTCGCGCAATTCGGCTACGACTTGAAGCGTTCATCGCGCGAGCAGTATCGCTATGACGGCGAAGAAGTTGATAAAATGCAAGTGCAGCCCGGCGACTTGATCTTCTTCAAAGGCCGCAATTCGCGGTCGAGCATCGTAGGGCATGTGGGCATCGTGGTCGACGGCGATCCCGTCACCGGAGAAATCACATTCATCCACTCGGCATGCTCGTCGGGCATATCTATCGACACCACTACTGACCCCTATTATGCAAAGCGCTTCGTCGGCGTCAAAAGGGTGATAAAATGACAATGCCGAAGCCGGAAACGCAGCCACTACCGGTGCATTCTCCCACGACAATATGCGCCACCGACATATTCCCCACAGCAATATTTTATGGATATTATAAAGAATAGGATAGAGGAGCTCCGCAGGCTCCTCAACGAGTATAATCACCAGTACTATGTGCTCAACGCGCCCACTGTGAGCGACAAGGAATTTGACTTGCTGCTCAAGGAGCTTGAGGCCCTCGAGGCCACCCGCCCCGACCTTGCCGACCCGTTGTCGCCAAGCTGCCGCGTGGGCAGCGACCTTACGAAAGGGTTCACGCAGGTGAAGCACATCTACCCCATGTTGTCGCTTGCCAATACCTACTCGGTGGGCGAGGTCGACGACTTTGTGCAGCGCGTAAAGCGTGAAATTGTCAACGAAGAATGTGTGCTTGTGGGCGAGATGAAATTTGATGGCACGTCCATCTCGCTTATCTACGAGGATGGCCGTTTGGTAAGGGCAGTGACACGCGGCGACGGAGAGAAAGGCGACGATGTCACCGCCAACGTCAAGACCATACGTTCCATTCCATTGCAACTTCAAGGCGAAGGGTGGCCTCGGCACTTTGAAATACGTGGCGAAATCGTGCTGCCATGGAAAGCCTTCGACCGGTTGAATGCCGAACGCGCCTACAACGAGGAGCCGCTGTTCGCCAATCCCCGCAATGCCGCGTCGGGCACACTCAAGCTGCTTAACCCGAAAGAGGTGAGCCGCCGAGGGCTTGACGCGTATTTCTATTACCTGTTGGGCGAGGACCTGCCCTGTGGCACGCATTTCGACAATATGACCGAGGCCCGCAAATGGGGCTTCAAAGTGTCGGACGCCATGACCCGGTTGCGCACTATCGACGACGTGGACCGCTACATCAACTATTGGGATACCGCCCGCAAAGAACTTCCCGTGGCCACCGACGGCCTGGTATTCAAAGTCGACAACCTGCGCCAACAGCTCAACCTCGGGTACACCGCCAAATCGCCCCGGTGGGCCATCGCCTATAAGTTCCAAGCCGAAAGGGCATTGACTAAGCTACGCTTCGTGTCGTTTGAAGTAGGCCGTTCGGGAGTGGTGACCCCCGTTGCCAACCTCGAACCGGTGCTGCTTTCCGGGACGATAGTGAAACGTGCGTCGCTCCACAATGCCGACATCATCCGTTCGCTGGACATACACGACCATGACATGGTGTATGTGGAGAAAGGGGGCGAAATCATACCTAAGATTACCGGTGTAGATACTGCGCAACGTGAAACCGGGGCCGCCGAAATACAGTTTGTGGCACACTGCCCGGCATGCGGCACGCCGTTGGTGCGCATCGACGGTGAAGCCGCCATCGTGTGCCCCAACAAGAATGCTTGTCCTCCCCAAATCAAAGGGCGCATAGAGCATTTCGTGGGTCGCAGGATGATGAATATCGACGGCGTCGGCGAGGAGATGGTCAACGACCTTTGCGACAAGGGCTACCTTAAGAATTGTGCCGACCTTTACGACCTTACCGCCGACCAAATCAAAAGCCTATATGTGAAAGGCGACAAAATTGCCGACAAGATATTGGGAAGTATCGCGTCCTCAAAGGCAGTTCCCTACGAACGCGTCCTCTTCGCCTTGTCGATACCCTATGTGGGGGAGACGGGGGCCAAAAAGATAGCGCGCGCATCGGGCGATATCGACCGGCTAATGGCTATGACAGAGCCCGAGCTGATGGCTATAGAAGATGTGGGTCCCAATATCGCCCGTAGCACCATCGACTTCTTTGCCGACGAGGGCAACCGCACGATAGTAGAACGGTTGCGAGCCGCCGGACTAACCATGGCATGCGCTGCCGCACCCGAAGCCCCGACATCCGACCGTCTGCAGGGCAAAAGCATCATCATCTCCGGAACCTTTTCCCACCATTCTCGCGATGAGTACAAAGCCCTCATCGAGTTGCATGGCGGCAAAAATGTCGGTTCGATTTCCAAAAAGACCGATATGGTGCTTGCCGGGGAGAATATGGGCCCGGCGAAGCTCGAAAAAGCCAAATCCCTCAATATCCCTATCATCGACGAGGCCACATTCCTCAATATGATTGGCGAATGATGTGCCCCTTCGGCATACAGAGATAACTTACCCCTATGAGCGAAAAATGGATAAACCGTTTTGAGATGAAATGTCAACATGTCATCGTAGCGGCATTGCTATGCCTTGCTGCAACATTTGCCGGATGCCAGAACAGGGAAGGGCTGGCCAAAGACGTGACCGGCACTTGGCAGTCGTCGCCCGAGATCGTCGTCGCCAACGATAGCGCCGATGTGAGCCTAATCAAGTCCTACGAGTTCGTGCCTGAGAAGGATGCCGAAGGCGCGTTGGTGGTGAGCGCTATGCTATCGATAGAGAAGTATATGCCTGGAAACGGCGTTGCACCCCGCCCCTTTACCGTGAGCGCGGTAGCATTGGCGTCGGTGACTGGCACTTACGAGGCCGTATCTTATGATAAAATCATATTGCATCCCGAAGCGTCGACTTTTGCTTTTTCGGTTGACTCGGCGGCCGTCAGATGCCATGCCGCCGGAATGGCTGTCGACTCACTTGCAGGGTTCAGGCAGCAAATTGCAGAAGCCTTACAGGCCGACTTCTTACAGGCCGTCAAGAGCAGCTTCACGCGAAACGACACCCTGACGCAAGTCGCGATGTCGGACACTATGATAAGTTGCCATATTGGCGCCGACGAAAAGACGTTGCGCCTGCAATCGCCACGATAGGCCGCAGAGTAGCAGTACCGCCTGTCGGCGTGCGCGATGCCGCTTGATGGCCGGAATACATAAACCGCAGTGCCCGCCGGAATGTCGCATTTCCGGCGGGCACTGGTTGTATAAGTTAAGAATCTTTGTAGACGGTATTATATACGTGTGAGAGTGATTTCTTGACCATTGCAGTTGGCTGTCAGAATGTCGCCATCAATTACTACGTCGGTAAACGTCGTCTCGACTCCGGTCATTTGCGATTTCTGTTGTTCCATAGCCAATTCGATCTGTTCTTCGGGTATTCCCTCAACTTCATATTTTGAAAAATTATAATTTTCGGCTGAAATAGTGAAGGTAATAGTGTTGTCGTTGAAGGTGTAATCGCAAGTACCCTCACCCTCGATTGCCATGTAGGGGCTTTCACTGTTCATTACTGAAGTTTGGGTGAGCGTGCCATCGGATTTGAAGTCGTAGGTGACAGTGGCTTGAACACCAGCTTTGTCAACTTCTTGTTGCCATTTGCCTACTAACGGGTTATCGGAACTCGAGCTATTGGAGTTCGAGCTCTTGGAGCATGAGGCAAGCACGAGCAACATCGTGCACAGGCACATTGCGAAATAAGTAATACGTTTCATAGCTAAATAAATTTATAATTGTGAATAAAAAAAAATAATTGTTGCAAAAGTAATACAAATTTTGCAGATTTTCGTAAAATGGCCAAAAAAAATGAATGAAACAAGCCAAAAATTGGCAAAAATGAGCAAAAATTGGCAAAAATATGTTCTAAATTAGGAGTTTAACGTTCAAATCAACTTTCGAATGAAAATGTTGGGAAATTAGTGCTGAGTAAATTTTGCCATGTGATAAAAAAGTTGTAACTTTGTGCCGCTTCAAAACAATACAAAACCAAATCAAATCAAATCAATTTAAACAAATTAATTAATGGCAACAAAAATCAGATTACAACGCCACGGTCGCAAGAACTACGCGTTTTATCCTATTGTAATCGCCGATAGCAGAGCACCACGAGATGGTAAATTTATTGAAAGGATAGGTTCTTATAATCCTAACACTAATCCTGCTACAATAACTTTGAATTTCGAACGGGCTTTGTATTGGGTGAATGTTGGTGCACAACCTACCGACACCGTACGTACTATCCTCTCAAATGAGGGTGTCCTCTTGATGAAACATCTCCAGGGCGGTGTGAAGAAAGGTGCATTTGACGAAGCTGAGGCTCAGCGCCGTTTCGATGCTTGGAAAAGCAAGAAACAAGCAGCAGTAGAAGCCGTTAAGACTTCACTCTCCGACAAAAAAGCACAGGACGCAAAATCTCGTCTTGAAGCTGAGCAGGCTAAGAACAAAGCAAAAGCTGAGGTCGTAGCTAAGAAGAAAGCAGAAATCGCAGCCGCCAAGGCTGAGGCAGAAGCTGCCGCTAAAGCAGAAGCAGAAGCCGCTGCAGCTCCCGAAGCAGCAGAAGTTCCCGCCGCTGAATAATCGGCCGACAACGCTTTCAACCCCTTTCGACCTTAAGTCGATAACTTTTACCGAGGAGGTAGCGAAACAATCGTTTCACTACCTCCTTTGCTTTATATGCGACATCCGTAAACATCCGCAGCGGCAGGGTATTAGCCTAATCCGCCACGGCATCGTTGCGCTCAGCTGTGGACTACTCACAAGACGCTTCTCCGAGGCTAAAGCGATGGGAACCAGATGTATACCCCAGGCTTCGGCCTGGGGTATACCACAAAGCCATCTCTCCGACATGGGATACTGTTAACGATTCAACCGGCTTTTGCAGCTGACCAGCTTTTGCAACTGACCAGCTTTTGCGGCTGACCCATGTAATCGACATCGGTCCGGATGGTGTGCGGATGTTAACGACCCCGGTGGGAGGCGTTTGGGTGGTTGCTCTCCGACCGGGGTCGTGTATGGTTGGGGGTGATTAGTGTTAGCGTACTTTGAGGCGTTGGCCTATGCGGAGCTTGGTGCGGGTGTTGATGCCGTTGAGCTGGCAGAGGCGGCGTACGGTGACGTGGTGCTTGGCGGCGATGGCGCCCAAGGTGTCGCCCTTCTTGACTTTGTAGGTGGCAGCTCCCGATGATTTGCCTGATTTCTTTGATGAATTAGAGGCGACGGGTCGGGGGTTGTTTTGGTTGTATACCTTGGCATATTCGGCGTTGGCGGCCGGGTCGAAATTGCGGGCGTTCTGATATGTCGATTTGGTGAATGTGTAAGTGTCGGTGTGGACCGTTTGATTGGCAAAGTCGAAGATGGCTGCGGGGTTTATGGCATATCCCATGTAGCGTGTTTCGAAGTGGAGGTGAGGCCCTGTGGAGCGGCCGGTGTTGCCGCCGAGCGCAATTGGGTCGCCGGCTTTGACGTATTGGTCGGGTTCGACGAGGAATTTCGACAGGTGGCCGTAGACGGTTTCAAGGTCGTTGGTGTGGCGGACGATGATGTAGTAGCCGTAGCCGCGGCGTTCGAAGTTGGTGAGGCGGACACGGCCGTCGAAGGCGGCGCGTATGGTGTCGCCGACGTAGAGCTTAAGGTCGACGCCTTTGTGCATGCGGCGGAAACGGCGGCGGTAGCCGTAGGGCGAGGTGACGTATCCGGGGTGGGGCATGCAGAAGTTTGACACGTCGATGGTGTGGCGGTCGGGCACTTCCATCCCGGCGTAGGCGTTTACGAGTTTGGAGTCCCATCCTTCGGTGTAGATGTCCATTTCGGGCTCCTCTTCGTTTTCAAATAGGTTGTCTAAGAATTGCCGGGTGGTTTCGACTTGTATTTGCTCGTTGATGTTGACTTGTCCGGCGATGAGGTCGCGGTGCTGGTCGGTGTGCTCGCCTGGCAGACGGTAGGTGGTCTGGGCCTGGGCGGAAGCTGTCAGGGCGAAATAAGCTGCAATTGATGAGAGTGATAGTATGATTGTTTTAAATTGCATTCTTTTTCAGAGTGAGGAAGGTTGGAAATTTTGATTAGTTTTTTTCGTTGTCGGCGTAGAGGTATTGCAGCATGGGCAATTGATACTCAAACACTTCTTCGGGTCGGAAGAAGCGGTCGATTTCGATAGCGGCATTTTCAGGCGAGTCGGATGCGTGGATTATGTTTTCCTGTCCGCTCATGCTGAAGTCGCCACGTATAGTACCTGGGTCGGCCTGTCGGCCATTGGTGGCACCTGTCATCTTACGCACTACGGCTACTGCGTCGTTGCCCGATATTACCATTACGATGACGGGGCAAGCCATCATCGACCGGAGGATATTGGGGAAGAAGGGTCGGTCGGTAAGGTGTGCATAGTGGCGGCGGAGAATTTCTTCGTCCAATTGCATCATTTTGATGCCGTTGATTTGCAAACCTTTGCGTTGGAAACGCTCGATGACCGGTCCGACGAGGCAACGCTGTACACCGGAGGGCTTAATGATGATAAGTGTTTTTTCCATTGGTCTGAGGTCTAATGTGAGCCGCTCTTTAATAGGTGCCGTGCCATTATGGTGTGACTCAATTTTGCGATACCTCAAATTTACGCATTATTTTTTGAAAATCCGAAATATCAGGCAATTAAAAAATGTAAACAAAAATCAATTGTTCCGAAAATGGCATATAAAATGCTGATAATCAGCGGTGTAGTAAAATTATGTTTTGCAACATAAATTTCAGGTTTGTTAACTTATCAGGGAGAAATCGATTTTTCGGTCGAAGATGCGGGCAATCAGCCGTGCCAAACGGCTATTGTCGGGCGACGACAGCTCGGGGTCGGTGTCGAGGGTGGAGTCGGCGGCGTCGCGGGCCATTTGCACGATTTGCCCGTCGGCGGCGAGCGATGCGATGTTGAGGTTCAGCATCAGGCCGCTTTGCATGGTACCTTCCAGGTCGCCGGGGCCGCGCATTTTGAGGTCGGCTTCGGCGATGATGAATCCGTCGGTTGTGGTGGTCATGAGTTCAAGCCGTTTGCGGGTATCAGCCGAGATGGCATATTTCGACATGAGCACGCAGTAGCTTTGACCTTCGCCACGGCCTACGCGTCCGCGGAGCTGGTGGAGCTGGGAGAGCCCGAAGCGTTCGGCATTTTCAATCACCATTGTGGTGGCGTTGGGCACGTTGACGCCGACTTCGATGACGGTGGTGGCCACCAGGATGTCGGCTTGGTGGGTTGCGAAAAGGTTCATTTGGTAGTCCTTTTCGGCGGGTTTCATCTGTCCGTGCACGAATGCCACTTTGTAGGATGGGAAGGATTCTTTGACCAGTTCGTATCCCTCTTCCAGGCTTTTAAGGTCGAGCTTTTCGTTTTCTTTGATAAGGGGGTAGACGAAGTAGGCTTGGCGACCGGCGCGCAGTTGGGCGCCTACCGATTTGTATACATCGAGGCGGCGGTCTTCGTAGCGCAGGAGGGTGACGATTGGTTTGCGGCCGGGCGGCAGTTCGTCGATTACCGATACGTCGAGGTCGCCGTAAATAGTCATGGCGAGAGTGCGGGGTATAGGGGTGGCGGTCATGACCAGCACGTGGGGCGGGATTGTGCTTTTCTTCCAAAGACGGGCGCGTTGCACCACGCCGAAGCGGTGTTGCTCGTCGATGACGACGAAGCCGAGGTTGCGGAATTGCACACGGTCTTCGATGACGGCGTGCGTGCCGATGAGGATGTGGAGGGAGCCGTCGGCAAGTTCGCGGTCGATGATGTCGCGTTCTTTCTTGCGAGTGGAGCCGGTGAGCAGTCGGATGTTGACGCCCATTTTAGCGACGAGTTGCGAGAGCGTCTCGTAGTGCTGTGCGGCGAGTATTTCGGTGGGGGCCATGAGGCATGCCTGGGTGCCGTTGTCGAGGGCGATGAGCATGCAAAGCAGGGCTACGAGCGTCTTTCCCGACCCGACATCGCCTTGTAGGAGGCGGTTCATCTGCCGGCCCGAACCCATGTCGGCGCGTATCTCCTTAATGACGCGTTTCTGGGCGCCGGTGAGGGTGAAAGGTAGATGGTTGAAATAGAAGGTGTTGAAAAAGTCGCCGATGCGTGTGAACCGCACTCCGGCGAGGGAGCGTTTGCGTCGTCGGGCATAGCGTTGTATGTTGAGCTGGAGCAGGTAGAGCTCTTCAAATTTGAGTCGAAGGCGAGCCTGCTCAAGGAGCTTTGGCGTGGTAGGGTTGTGGATGTGCCGCAGTGCGTCGAGGGCGTTGATGAGCCGGTATTGGCTTATGATGTCGGGGGGTAGCGGGTCGTTGAGGGTCTTGATGGTGGCCAATGCCGTCTGTATCCAAGTGTGGAATGTGCGAGAGGTGATGCCGCGGTTGCGCAGCTTCTCGGTGAGGGGGTAGACGCCGCGCATGCCGGAGGTTGCGGCGATGGAGGCTGTGGTGTCGACTTCGGGGTGGACGATGCTCCATCGGTTGTTGAATTGGCTCGGGCGGCCGAAGAGGATGTATTCGTTGCCCGGGGTGTAGGC
This sequence comes from Bacteroidales bacterium, assembly GCA_029218425.1. GTDB lineage: Bacteria > Bacteroidota > Bacteroidia > Bacteroidales > Muribaculaceae > JAGBWK01. The sequence goes on from JAQXRH010000071.1 coordinate 19,843, forward strand.
TTCGGCAATCTGCTTGATGCGGTTGAACCATACAATCTCTATGGCGCCGGTGCCGTCGGAGAATAGGGCTACGAGGCGGCGTTTGGCGCCTTCGCCTTGCTGGGCGAATGATACGAAGCGGCCTTTAAGCTGCACGTAGGGCATCTCGCCGTTGATGTCGGCTATGCGGTAGATGCGCGACCGGTCGATATAGTGAGCGGGGAAATGGTGGAGCAGGTCGTAGAAGTTCTTGATGCCCAACTCATTGTCCAATAGTTTGGCTCGAGCCGGGCCTATGCCCTTGAGGTAGGTTATGTCGCGATTGAATAGAGTGTCCACTTTTTTTTACAACTGTAGCGTGATTGACGGGGTGCTGTCATGATTGCTTGCCGGGGATGGCTTCGGAGCGTAGGATGGCCTCGGCGATGGCTATGTCGCCGGGGTTGGTGACTTTGATGTTGCGGTGGTCGCCTTCGACTATGGCGATTTTCCCGCCTGTGACGCGTTCGACCATCGAGGCATCGTCGGTGGCGGAGTGCCGCTGGTAGTCGGCGAAAGCTTTGCGCAAGGTGCCGAGATGGAAAGTCTGGGGTGTCTGTACCGCGAGGTATTCGCTGCGGTTTACCGTCGTGCTGGAGCCGTCGGCCTCTACGTGTCGCAGCGTGTCGGTCACGGGTACGGCGGGCACGGCTCCGGCGTATCCATCGGGGACCTTCGCCATGCGGCTGATGAGCATCTTGGAGGCGAGCGGGCGTGCGCCGTCGTGTATCATCACTGTGGCGGTGTCGGGCAGGTCGTCGACGGCCTCGAGGGCTTTGGCGAGCGACTCGGTGCGTGTGGTGCCGCCGTATACGATGCGCGGGGAAATGAAGTGATGGCTGTCGCAAAGAGTCAGCCATGTGCCTGTCATAACACCGTCGATTACGAGGAGGATGTTTTTGATGGGCATAATGGCAGAAAAGCAGTCGATGGTATGCATGAGCAACGGACGGCCGGCGAGGTCGCAGTATTGTTTTGGCAAGGATGCGCCGTAGCGGCTTCCGCTTCCTGATGCGAGGATTATAACAATAGTATTTTCCATATCGGTATTCATTTGCCGAGGGGCGGCCGGGGCGGCCGGGGCGGCATTGTTGTGTTATGATGGATAAAATTAGTGAAAAATCTTGACATGGCAAAGTGATGTTTTGGAAACTGAGAAAAATAGTGTGGCGCCGCTGGCGCGGCCGTGGATGAGGTGTGGCGAAACGAGGCTTTTTGGATTAAGGTTGGTACAAAATAAAAAGGAACTTCATCGCGAAGCTCCTTTTTATGGTTTCCAATAGGTACAATTTCTAAGGTAAAAAAGATTGTTTTAGGTTTGTGCTACAAATGTCGGTCGAATTTTTGGAGCTACCAAACAAATTTTTATGTTTTCCAACATGTTTTTTGAGCATCAATTTTGGTCGTGCATCAAATGTTTTGCGCAAGTAGCTGTAAATCAGAGAGATGTGAAATTTTTGCAACAAATGCGTCAAATGTGAAATAATGTTAAATTTCAGGACTTGTCTGAACATCTGTCAAAATTGCCCGAAAATTGCTTCAGGGAAAAACCATTGCAATTGAAACGGCCGTAGCTGAAAAAGTTGAGCCAGTCGCCGAGGATGATAAGCCTTGCGCCGCCGGGGAGCGACGCGTCGACCATGGTGTGCCTGTGTCCGAAGATGAAATAGTCGACATGTTGGTCGGGGTGGTTTTCTTGCCATTCTTGAGCGAATAGCGCAAGGGAGTCGGAGGCTATGTCGAAAGCCGGGAGGTCTTTTTCGTTCTTTCGGCTATGGCTCGACCATCGGTGGGCAAACGGAATGGTCCAACGGGGATGAATGGCGGAGTAAAGCTTTTGGCATACCTTGTTTCGGAACACGCTTCTGATGAAACGAAAGCTGCGAGGCAGTCGGCCGACGCCATCGCCATGGGTTATCAAAAACCGTTTGCCATAGATTTCGGTGACCAATTGGCCGTCGACCACTTCAACGCCAATTTCGTCGCGCACGTAGTCAAACAGCCAGATGTCGTGGTTGCCAATGAACCAGGTGATTTCCACGCCTTTATCGGCGAGGGCTGCCAGCGCGCCGAAAAAGCGCACATAGCCACGCGGCACCACGGTGCGATATTCGTACCAATAATCGAGGATGTCGCCCACCAAATAGAGCGCAGCTGCCTTGTCGGCGATGCTTTCCAGAAACTCCACTACGAGCCTTTCGCGCTGGCGAGAGTTGGCATCGTAGGTGGTTCCGAGATGCAAATCGGATATGAAATAGACGGGTCGTTGAGGCTCCATGCGGGTGAGTAGCAATTTATATTTAGTCTATATTATAATAGTGGGACGCGTCTGATACAGAGGCGTTTGGTGGCGTGATATATTGGTATAATCTATATTGCAGTTAATGTTGTCAAAGAAAACCGAGTTCCAATTTGGCTTCATCGGTCATCATGTCCTTGGTCCATTCGGGTTCGAAGACCACGTTGATTGTTACGGATTTGATGCCGTCGATCGACTCCAGTTTGTATCGGGCGTCATCGACGATGAAGTCGGCCATGGGGCAGTTGGGCGCAGTCATTGTCATGTCAATTGCCAAATTGCCGTCGTCGTCGAGGTCGATTTTGTAGACGAGGCCGAGGCTATAAATGTCGACAGGTATTTCAGGGTCGTAGACCATCTTGAGCATGGCTACGATTTTCTCCTCGATTTTTAGTCGTTCTTCTGATGTCATTTGCTAAAAAATTGTTTTCAAAGTACAAATATACGATTTAGAATTGTTATATTTGCACAGTTTCTAAGATTTAACTAATAACAACAGTAGTGATAAACGTTTAAAATAATAATTATATGAAGAAATTTCGTTACGTTTTTATTGCCATTATCATGGCCATGGTATGTTCGGCAGGAGCACAGGCACAGTTTAGATTTGGATTGAAAGCCGGTGCGGCTATCAACAAATTGAGTTTTGACAAGTCGGTATTAGCGTCGGACAATTGTGCCGGATTTACTGGCGGTGTGATGGTAGAGTTCACCGTTCCGGTGTTAAACCTTGGATTTGATGCTTCGGTGCTCTATGCGCAACGTGCCGTAGATGCATATAGCACAGATGGTACAAAATCGGCTACCGACCATCGCGGATACATTGACATACCAGTCAACTTCAAGTGGAAATTTTCGATACTTGGCAGCGGCAACCTCGTGGCACCGTTTGTGACCACTGGCCCCGACTTCTCGTTCCTATGTTCGGAGCAGAATTTCAAGGATGCGTGGAACAGCCATAAATTTGATTTCGCATGGAATATAGGCGCTGGCGTGCAGGTGCTTAACAAGGTGCAGTTGGCGGCAAGCTATGGCATCGGTTTGACTAAGTCGGCCGAAACGCTTCAAGGCAATATCGAAGGAAAGAACCGCATGTGGACAGTGACGCTTGCTTATCTGTTCTAATCGGGAAACGTACATAAACCAAAGGCGGCATGTCAAAGCGCAATGTTTTGGCATGCCGCCTTCGTTAGTGTCATCCGCAAAAGTCGGTTGAATTGTTGAAAAGCGGTGATTGCGTATTTATTATTGTGTCGGTCAGTCGGCTTTGAGGATGCCGAGGGCTTTGCATCTGCCGAGCAAGTCGGGGAGGACGGCAGGGATGTCGTTGGCGGCGATATCGGAGTCGGCGATGGAGATGCACGGCTGTTGGATAGCGCCTATGGCTTGCATCTGTTCGAGTAGCTGGTAGGCGTCTTCGAGCATGGGAGTGTCGGGGCGGGAATTGCCCACTTCGTTGTAGAACGCGAAGAGCATCGAGGCGATATACGAGACGATGTGGGCGAAATGGTCGATGACATCGTCATCGGCCTCGGGCGAGGTGAAGCCTTGTGCCTCGCCGATGTGGAGGGCAGAGGAGAGCGACAGGCAGAGGATGTCGAGCTGCGACTGGGCTAATTCGGCCGATGACGAGCGTGCGAGCGTGCTGCGGTAGAGGAGCAGCATGGCAGTGGAGAAAGCCTCGTCGACGGCGCCGCCTTGCATCAGTGCGTCGATATGTCGGCAGGCTACGAAATTGCCGGCTATGAGGGCCGCATCGCATCCGTTTTCGCCGGCATTGTATAGCCGCGTCCATTCCGCGTCTAATGTGGCAGTAGCTTCGCCCGAGAGGCGTATGGCCTCCTCAATGTCGCCGGAACTGATTGCAGCCTGAGTGCGTTGGGCCGCCGATAGTGCATATTGCTTGATGTCCATAGTTGCTGTAAATAGGGTAGATTTAGGCGCAAAAATACAATTATTTTCTCGATTTTCACATCGTTCCACCATGAAATCGGGTAATGAAATTGTGGCGATACACCTTAATTAATTATTATATAGGCAAATTCGGTGAAGGTCGTGGGTGGGCGTATGCCGCAATACATTGATGCTCAATTTTTTTGACAAGAATGTGACAACATTGCCCATAAAACTTGCTATATCAAAAATTTTGCTTAAATTTGTGGGCAAAATTTGCCATGAGCAAAGATACTTACCATGGAATATTTATTTTCCGGAATAAATTATTATACTTACATTTTTTTAACTTACATCACTCAAGTACCTTAAAATGAGAAAATTAAAGAAATGGCTGCTTTTGCCTGCCGCACTGTTGACTATTTTGCAGTCGACAGCTGGTACGTTTATGGACGAGCGTACCGACTTCCGTGACGAGACAATCTATTTTGCCATGACCACCCGTTTTTATGACGGCGATCCCAAGAACAACGTGTTGTGCTGGGATGGAGTTGAACACCAAAAAGCTAATAACGACCCGTGCTGGCGTGGCGACTTCAAAGGTCTAATCGAGAAACTCGATTACATCAAGGCCCTCGGCTTCACAGCCATCTGGATTACCCCCATTGTGCAAAACGCATCGGGATTTGACTATCACGGATACCATGCCATGGACTTCTCAAGAGTGGATCTGCGATATGAGAGCCGTAAATCGTGGGGCTCGGAAGAAGATGTCGATTTCCAGGATCTTATCGACGCAGCCCATGCCAAAGGCATTAAGATAGTGCTCGACATAGTGCTCCAGCACACCGGCAACTTCGGTGAAGACTATTTCTGCCATCTCTTCGACCGCTCACAGGACATCCGAAATCAGGCCAACATCGAGGCCTGCCTTATCCCCGATCAGGAAAAACTCGGCGGTGCCGCTTACTGGGATCTCCCCAACTCCGGCCAAAAGACACAGTACAGCGAGCGCTTCAAATACCTCAAAAACACCGACGGCGAGAACCATGACTCCAACAACTACTGGCACCATCTGTCCACTGCATGGAACTGGGACGATCCCAGCCGCTGGTGGGGTCAGATTGCAGGTGACTGTGTTGACCTGAACACTGAAAACCCCGCCGTTGTCGATTACCTCGTGGAGTGCTACGGCAAATTCATCGAGATGGGTGTCGACGGATTCCGTATCGATACCACGGGACATATCGCTCCGCTTACTTTCAACTCCGCATTCATTCCGCGTTTTGTTGAACTCGGTGAAAAATATAAGAACAAACGTCTCAATCAGGCTCCCTTCTACATGTTCGGCGAATGCTGCGCACGCTACGGTGGTGTAATCTACCGCGGCCAGCATTTGCTCTCAAGCCATTACTACACTTGGAAGTCTGACCCGTCGCTTGTGTCAGAATGGAACACCTACGATGCGGCGTGGTGGGCAGGTCAGACCGTACCCGAAGGCGCCTCTCCCCTGGGTAACATGCTTACCTGTCTCAAAGACCCCGGCACTGTACACGACTCAGACAACGTGTTCATGAAAAACGGTGAGTGGCATGAACCGGACTACTCACAGGCTTCCGGCTTCAACGTAATCGACTTCCCGATGCACTATAACTTCAACAACGCCGATCAGGCAGTGCGTATAGCTCAGGAAGGCGACAACTATTACAATGACGCATCGTGGAACGTAGTGTATGTTGACTCACATGACTACTGCCCCGGCCCCAATGATGGTGTGCGCTTCAATGGCGGCACTGCCCAATGGGCCGAGAACCTCTCGTTGATGTTCACATTCCGCGGTATCCCCTGTATATATTACGGTTCGGAAGTCGAATTCCAGAAAGGCAAAACCATTGACAAGGGCCCGGAACTCGCTCTCGCCAACTCAGGCCGCGCTTACTTCGGCGCATACCTCGAAGGTGATGTCACAGCTTCTGATTTCGGCACATTCACCGCATCGGGCAATGTGGCCAAGACTCTCGACGGCGACCTGTCGCAGCACATCATCCGTCTTAACCAGATCCGTGCCGCTGTTCCGGCGCTCCGCAAAGGCCAGTATACCTGGGACGGCTGCAAAGCCGACGGCGGACATGCTTTCAAACGCGCCTACAAAGACTCTTACGCTCTTGTAGCTCTCAACGGCGGAGCTACATTCTCCGATGTTCCCGCCGGCACATACGTTGACCTCGTTACAGGTCAGTCATACACTCCCTCCAACGGTACGATTACCGTTACTGCTCCATCCAATAAAGGCCAGCTCCGTGTGCTCGTGAAAGGATGGACCGGCGGCAAGGTAGGCGAGGACGGTAAATTCATCTACGCAACTTCACCGGTGGCACATGGTGGCAGCCCCACGTTCAGCGACCCCGGTACTACGGAATATTACACCTTCGACGACGCTGTAGGATCGGCAGCAGTGAAACTCAGCCCCGCCGGCACGAGCTTCCGCACCGAGACCCTCACCATCACAGCCACGCTCAACGAAAGTGCAGCAAGCGGATGGGTGAAAGTGGGCAACAATGCACAAAAGACCCTCATCCCCGGTGTTGACGAAACTATCACCATCGGTGAAGGAATGAGCTATGGAGAGTCGGTGACAGTCAACTGGGGCGCTACATCGTCGACGGGCGAGACATACAACGGCAGCGCCGTGTACAAGAAAGTCGACCCCAATGCCGCTATCACCATCTACGTCACCGGTAAGAATAATACCGACATCTCCGGCACCAATCTCTATGCATGGAAAGGCGATGTTAAATTCCTCGGTGCATGGCCCGGCAAGAGCCTTACAGAAACCACCGAGATAGATGGCCGCACATTCTATTTCGCCACTATCGATGATACAGATGAGGTGAACATCATATTCAACCGCAACGGTTCGAAGACCCTCGACATCGAAGGCATCACCGGGGATGTTTACTACGAATATGACGGGTCGACCAACGCTACGAAGATCGACATCAACGTGCCTAAATCGCCTTCAGTGAAATTCTCGCCCAACGGCGGCACCTTTGTCGACCAAGTCACTGTCACTGCTACGGTGTCCAACGCCACCTCGGCATGGTACAAGATAGGCAATGGCGGGCAAGTAGCCATCAATGGCACTTCAGCCACATTCACTTTGGGTAGCAACATGTCGGTAGGCGAGAGCGTCACCGTAAGCTGGGGCGCAACATCGGCCACTGAGAACAAGACCGGATCGGCCACATTCACCAAAGTGGAAGCTCCCTCGGCCAATGAATGGCATATATTCTTCGACGATTCATCCAACTGGGGTAACCTGCACTGCTACATCTACGGTCCCAACGAGTGCCACCAAATCACCGGCGCGTGGCCCGGCGCAAAGATGACGTGGAATAGCGCATTCGGCTACTATGAATATGTGGTAGAAACCGAAGGCGCCCTCAATGAGTGCAACGTCATCTTCAACAGCGGTAGTAACGCCCATCAGACCGGCGACCATGTCAAGATACGCAACTATGGCATTTACAACAGTGGTGGCGATACTGGCAAATCGGTTAACCCAGGACAATCAGCTGTCGATGCCATCGTATCGGAGGAAAATACGGCAAACGTAGAATACTACAACCTCCAGGGCGTACGCGTGGAAATGCCGTCAACTCCAGGCATCTACATTGTCAAGAGAGGCAATAAGATAAGCAAAACGCTCATTCGATAATCGAGTTGAGTAACCTCTTCTTGACAAGAGGGTTAGACAATAATCGGAGGGCAGGTGCAAATGCGCCTGCCCTCCTTGTTTTATGCGTTTGTGCGTATCCGACAGAAAAAAAATCAAAATAATTGCAAATATTTTGTAAAAATTTAAAAAATATGTGTAAATTTGCAATTGAAATTAGAAAATCTTTATCATTTTGACAATTTATTAATTAAAAAAATTCTATTATTAATTTAATTCTATTAGTTATGAAAAAGATTATTTTAATGGCAGTAATGTCGGTGATGACACTTACAGCAGCCGCTGAAGGATGGTTTGTAGGAGGTTCGGTAGGCGCATGGCGTAACGACCAGGACAAAATTACTTCAATCACTATTGCACCCGAATTTGGTTATAAACTCGACAGCCACTGGGCAATCGGTACGGTAATCGGTTGGAACTATGCCCACACTACCGGAGTAGATGGTAATATGGTGGATTTTCAGCCCTACGTGCGCTATATAGCATATAGCAAAGGAATTGTGTCACTGTTTGTTGACGGTGGTGCCGACCTCGGTTTCGGTAAGGTTTCAATGGATGGTTATGACAGCGACACGGCTACATCCTATGGTATTGGTTTCAAACCGGGTATCTCGTTGGCACTCAACGATCATTGCAGCATCGAGGCTCATGCCGGATTTCTTGGCTACCGCGGCTCCAATGATGAAGCCAAGGCAATCTTGGTAGATGGATATGACGGATGGGGCTTTGACTTCTCCGGCTATAATCTCTCGTTTGGTTTCTACTATAGCTTCTAATATATAGGCAGAAGGTAACCTGAAGGTGCTGTCAGGGGATAGACCGTGCTAAGGTCAATCCAATCCACCGACAGCACCTTTTGTTCTTATATGCCGTATGGGCAAAACTTAGGCGGTGTGTCAAATTGATAGATTTTGACACACCGCCTTGTTTGGGTCTTTGATAGTGAGCGAGTGATTAGCCCGGAATGATAGCTTCAGAGGGGCATACTTCAGCGCAAGTACCGCACTCGATGCAAGTGTCGGGATCGATTTTGTAGATATCGCCTTCAGAGATTGCCTCTACGGGGCATGCAGATGCGCAAGTACCACAAGCTACACATTTGTCAGTGATTACGTAAGCCATAATGTTAGTGTTAGTTAGATAATTTATACTAAAAGACTATTGTTGTCGTTTTTGACAATACAAATTTAAAGCATTTATTTTGAAATATCAAAGAAATATTTCCACTTTTTCGCATCGGTCGGCTACTTATCGGCTACTTATTGCTTTCGAGATGCGATTTGGCAGTTGTTGCAATTGCCGTTTTGTTGAGGTAGCGGCCTTTGCCTTGGGTAGCTTTGCCATATTGCACGGCGGCAACGGGGCAAGTATGGTAGCAACGCAGGCATTGGGCGCAGTCGTTGCCCCATGCAGGGCGTCGGTCGTTGCCCATCGTGATGTTGTCAAGCGGGCATGAGCGTGCGCATAGCCCGCAACCGGTGCAGTCGTTGGTGGCGTGGAATGGTTTGGCGCTCATAGTGAAGCGACAGAACAGCGAGTAGATCACGCAGCTTTTGAACCAAGCGAACCGACCCGTGACTATGTCATCGTCGGTGGCACCGTCCTTGATGCGTCGAGCGATTTCTACGACACGCGCTTGCGAAGCCTCCAATTTGGCCTGGGCCACATCGTCGGGGTCCACGTCAAAACCTTTCATTAGCGTGTAGGTGTTGGGCATTATGACGGTTGAAGCCGAGGCGGCGGTCCATCCGCGCCGGCGCATGAGTTTGCGCCATTTCTTTGCTGTAAGGCCGGCATCGTCGCCGCATGTTGCCACTAAATGGTGGGCGGCAACCGTGATGCCGCTTATTTTTGCACTTTTGATAAAGCCGGCTACCACGGGAGGCACTCCCCAGCTATATACGGGGAAAACCCATACCACCGATTTGCAAGGCTGCTTGGCCTGTAGCACTTCTTCTTTAAGCACTTTGCCGCATAGCTCCACCACATCGTCATCGCCAAGTAGCGATGATAGGCGAGTGGCTACGTCGCGGCTGTTGCCTGTACCCGAAAAATAGATTATCATGTAAGTATTGCTGTATGCTAAATGCTATATGCTGATTGTTGTATGCTGATTTCAAATTTCAGATTTCAGATTTCTGATTGCTGATGACTTCGTTAATGAATGATTACCTGCGTGGCGCCAAACCCGTATTCCCGGAAAGAAGCGTCGCTCACGTCGTGCCCTTTATATCGGTGGCTCAACTCTTTAAGCAATGCGTTGCGGAGCACGCCTTCCCCCTTGCCATGGATAAATACAATCTTCCGGCCGTGGTTGTGCAGGTTGGCGTCCATCACGGCGCGAAATTCGTCAATCTGGCGGTTGAGCATGTCGGCGCGGCTTAGGCCGTTGGTGTTGTCCACGAGCTCGTTGATGTGGAGGTCGACTTCGAGGATGTCGTTTTTGAATGGCCGCGACGGCTTGGACACCTTGCGGGGCGTGTCGGCAACGACATTCTTCTCGCGCATAGCCTTTTGCAGCTCCTTGGCGTCGATAGTAATGGGACGTGGAGAGTGGTCGTCGGTCACTATGTCGAAGGCAATGACGGGGTTGTCGAAGTAGGGATTGCTTTTGAAGCAATGGAGCTTGAAGAACTTGGTGTTGTCGATTTTTGTTTCAAACGATACCGGGGCTTTGCACTCGTAGGGCTTATTGTCCTTATAGGCGATGACCTGGATGAGAATGCGGTCGATGGCGTTGAGGTCGGTCGATGCCAATGTGCACATAGTCAGCACTATATTGGGCTCGATGATGCCTGCGCGGCGCAATGTCCATCCATTGTCGTTCTCGCTGCGTGTAGCGAAAGAGAAACTGAGGTAGTAGTTGGAGTCGTTGACGAGCACGGCGTCGAAATCCGATGCCGACAACGATTTCAGGTCGGTGGCCTCGAAAGCCATTACGAGGTTTATCTTGTCGCCGTCGGGTGTCTCAATGAGGGGCAATTCCGGTTCGGCGGCTTTGGCCTTAGGGGAGGTAGCGACATTGGAGTCGGGGGCCGTTGTCGCAGTCGGGGTGATGGCCGGTTGCGCCGTAGTGGCAGCCGCGGCCTCCATTACCACGACACATTCGCGCAGCAATGCCGGTATTTCAAATCCGTCGGGGTCTTCAACGTAAGCCATACCGTTGGCAATGCGGACTATGCGACCGCCGCCGGTGGTGTTGAGAAATCTTACTGTATCGCCTACTTTAGCCATTTTATATATGTGTTTTATAGATTGTAAAAATAGAGAGATGTCACATCTTGACGCGGTCGGGGTGGGAAGCGATGAACGATTTCCACGATGATGCGCCGTGGGCCACTGCCGGTTTGGATGATTCGTAGAAATGGCACATAGCGGCACCGAGGGCATCGGTAGCGTCCAATTGCGGCAGGAGGCTTTCGTCGGGAATGTTGAGGGTGCGGCGCAGCATCTCTTTGACTTGCTCTTTTGAAGCGGCGCCATTGCCAGTGATAGCCATTTTTATTTTGCGCGGTTCGTACTCGGTGATGGGTATGTCGCGCGAGAGGGCAGCGGCCATCGCCACGCCTTGGGCTCGCCCGAGTTTGAGCATCGACTGCACGTTCTTGCCAAAGAACGGTGCTTCGATGGCCATCTCATCGGGCAAGTATTGCTCCACGAGGCCGAGCACTCGCTCGTAGATGCGGCGCAAGCGCAGGTAGTGGCTTTCAAACTTGCTAAGCTCGATTACACCCATGGCTATCATTGCCGGCTTCTTGCCTTTGATGCCGACTATGGCATAACCCATCACGTTGGTGCCCGGGTCGATGCCTATGATTATTCTGTCCCATTCTTTCAGACTGTTGTCCATATAGAGTAGCGTGCGCCTTAAGTAGCTATTGGTTAAAGGATTATTGCATTATGCGCATCGGGGTGGTGAAGTGCACCACATTGTTGCCGTAGCGCTTGTGCAGTTCATTGAAAAAGCCCTGTCCTTCGCCGCCGAGCCAGTCCAATGCTTTATCTAAGTCGTGCGCCAAGCCTTGCAGGGTGAAACTGCGGCAGTCGGGGTCGACGTCGACGAGTATTTCAGCCATTGCGATGTCGTGGAATAGATTGGACCCAGACATGAGAGGCATGAGCGAATTGCGCACATCGTTGATGACAGCATCGGCTATTTGGCGTCCGGCATGAAAGGAGGTGTTGATGATATACATGATGCGTTTTTATTTTAGTAATAGCGAACCGTCGCCGTAGCTGAGGAAACGGTAGTCGTGGCTTAGGGCGAAGTCGTACATGGGGCGCCAATCGCCATCGGTGAATGCCGACACGAGCAGAAGCAGAGTGGAGCGCGGCTGGTGGAAATTGGTGACCATACCATCGACTACGCGATAGCTATATCCGGGTGCGATGATTATGCGGGTGGCAGCGATGAGCACGTTGAGATGATTGTCGTCGAGCCAGCGGAGTATGTGGCAGAATGCCTCTTTGCGCGATAGCGACGGGTGGCTGTCGGTGTAGGGATACCATTGTGGCACCTCGCACGGCGATTTCCCTTCGCTAATGAGGCAGCCTATATGGTAAAGGCTTTCGAGGGTGCGCACGGAGGTGGTGCCTACGGCGATGATTTTGCGGTCGGTGGCGGCAAGCTCTGCAATGAGGCTGCGGTCCACGGCTATCCATTCGCTGTGCATCGTGTGCTCGCCTATAGTGTCGCTCTTCACGGGCTGGAACGTGCCGGCGCCTACATGGAGAGTGAGCTCGCGGCGGGGTATGCCACGCTGCGATATGCGTTGCAATAGTTCGTCGGTGAAATGCAGCCCGGCCGTCGGTGCCGCTACCGACCCTTCAATGTGGGAATATACGGTCTGGTAGTCGGTGTTGTCGGCATCTTCGGTAGAACGGTTGAGGTAGGGCGGAATAGGTATCTCGCCGGCTGCCGAGATGATTTGCGAGAAGGTGGTGTCGGTGTCGTCCCAGCTGAATTTCACCACCGAGGCGTTGTCGTGGCGCGCTATGCGTTCGGCTCTCAGCGTCACTTCCTTGCCGTCAATGCTGATTGTAGTGGCGAGCTCTCCAGCTTTCCACCGCTTTGAATTGCCCACGAAGCATATCCATGAGCACTCGGCTACCGATGCGAAATTCTGGGCATAGTCGGCAGGAGTCTCAGGCTCTAAACAAAATATCTCGATAAGAGCGCCACTGTTGTCGGCGCCTTTGTGGAAACGGAGCCGGGCGTTGATGACGCGGGTGTTGTTGTATACGAGCATCGAGTCGGCAGGCAGCAGGCTGTCGAGCTCCGCGAATATGTGGTCGGAGATAGTGCCGTCGGCATGCCGCACAAGCAGTCGGCACGCATCGCGTTGCGCCAACGGGTGCTTCGCTATCCTATTGTCGGGTAGCTCGTAGTCATATTCGTCGATATTTATTTCTTTTACCTTAATGTCCATTGGCGTGGTGAAGGAATATCCAATTGATGCGTTGAAGGTCTACCAAATCGGTCGGTGACGTAGCATTAGCTATTTTACTCTGATGCGTTGGCCGATTTGAATTTTTGACCCGCTGATGTTGTTGTTGAGCTTTTGAATCTTTTTTACGGTGGTGCCGTAGCGGCGTGCAATCTTCGACAATGTCTCCCCCTTCTTCACTTTGTGGTAAACCGGCTTGGGGGTATTGTCCTTCTTTTTAGTCGACTGTTTCGCCTTGGTGTCGTTGTCGGCTTGCTTCACTTTTGTGTTGCCTTGCTTTGGAGTTTCGGCTTTTTCTTCGGGCGAAGGTTTGCGCGAGTTGAAGGTCGATTGCACATGGTTGCGCACTTCGGCCGCTTCTGCACTGTCGTCGCTGACCCTTATGGTGTCGGGCGACGTTTTGGCGTCGATAGGAGCTTTCGGGGCTACTTCAACGGCTTCGTCGGCAACTTCGGCGTCGGCTTCAGCATCATCAGCTCCACCGTCGGCATCAGCATCGTCGACATTCTTGCTGTCGGAGCTGTCGGAGCCGCCGTCCATGTCGACAAATTCGTTGTCGGTGTCGTCGTCATCATTGTCGGCGGCAGTGGGTATCGCGCCGGTGTTGCTTACGTTGACAGTGGATATTTCCATATTGCTTTCAAGCATCTCTTTGGCGGCATTGTCGGTGGCAATGGAGCCGTTCATAAAGGTGCTTGTAGCAATAGAATCGGTCGGGGTAGTAGTTTCCTCTTCGGGTTCTTCGGGCTTCAAAACCTTCTTGGTTGTCACGATTTTTATCGTTCGGCCGGCTTTGAGCGACTTTATGCCGTTGGCTTTCTTGATTGAAGCCACAGTGACGCCATAGCGCTTGGCTATCTTGGTGAAAGTTTCCCCTTTCTTGACTTTGTGGAATTTGATTTCCTCCGTTATGATATACTTGCCGTCGTCGCTTACTTTTGACGTGCCGGTGGCCGGCTCAACAACGCCTCGGCGTGCGTATTTCTCGGCCTCATGGGCCACGATGCTATCTTCCGATATTATATAGCAAAGTGCTTGATGCGATGGGAGCACGAGGGGGTAGGCTTTGATGTCGCCGGGTATCACGTCCTGGCGATATTGCGGATTGAGCAAACGTATCTCCTCGATGGGTATGTTGAGCACATCGGCAATCTGCTGGAAATAAACGCGTTTCTTGACCAAGACAGAGTCGGTGATGATGGGCCGGCGGGCCAATACGGGCGATATGTTGTGCTTGTCGTAATAGTTCATCGCATAGTTGGCAGCGATGAAGCCGGGCACGTAGCCGCGTGTTTCGGCGGGCAAGTATGGGTATATTTCCCAGAAATCTTTCTTCTTGGAGTCGTCATTGCCGGCTCGGCGCAATGCCTTGTTTACGTTGCCGGGGCCGCAGTTGTAGGCGGCAATGGCGAGCGACCAGTCGTTGTAGATGTCGTAAAGTTGCTTGAGGTAGCGAGCCGCCATCTGCGATGACCGTATAGGGTCGCGGCGTTCGTCGACGAGCGAGTTTACCTCCATGCCCAATCCGCGGGCTGTCGCTACCATGAATTGCCATAACCCGGCAGCTCCGGCGCGCGATACGGCATTGGGATTGAGCGCCGACTCTATGATGGGCAGGTATTTGAGTTCCATTGGCACTCCCTCTTGCTCGAGGGCCTGCTCGAAGATGGGCATATAGTAGGTGGACATGCCGAGCATGCTCTCTACGAGCGACCGCCTGCGGTCCACGTACATCTTTATGTAGGATTTCACTACCGAGTTAAAGGGCATCTCTATCACCGTAGGCATCGTCATCAGTCGTGCTATAAGCTCGTCGTCGGTAGGCTCCACCTGGGTGTCGCTGCCGTAGCTTTCGCGTGCCAGCTCGGTATAGTTCTGCATATACCAGTTCTTCATCATCACATGCGTGTCGGCCTCATAGCTGTTGGGGTAGACGATATGCGGGTCGGTGATGGTATCTCTTATTGATAATATGTTGTCGGCAGCCGTGGCCCCTGTGGCGCTTAATGCGAGGAGCAACGCTGCGGTGATATTTCGTAATGTCTTTTTCATCTGATAATTATTGTTTTATCGCGTGGTTTTAGGCATATTAAAAGGTTATCGCCCATTGCAGCCCCATCGACGGCATGCGGCTGCGTCCGTCCTGTATCAACGACGGGTATACGTCCATCGACAGGTCGGGCGATATGTCGAAATGGGCCAATTGGGCATCAACGTAGGCATCGACTATGGCAACGAGGTAAACCGCCACCATGCCTATGATGCAAAGGTCGCGGTTGCGGCGGAAGTAATTCTTGCGCGAACGCAGTATGTTGGTGAGCCATGTCTTGTCTAAGTCCTCTTCCTTTACTGTTGACGGGAAGAAGTCCATATAGCTGCGAGTGGTGGGGTCGTTGTCCATGATGTCGGCGTAGGCCTTGGTATAGTCGGTGAGCATGCCGTTGTTCCAGCTTGTGGCATATCCCAGGCCAAGGTATCCTCCTACTATGAGCGGCAGTTTCCAGTAGCGGCGGTTGTACACCTGCCCCAATCCGGGGAATAGTGCCGCGAGCCACACGGCCTTTGTAGGGTCGGGGTTGAACTCTATCTTGCGTGGCACCCATTCGTCGGTGATTTCGGTCACGGAGTCGGGTAGGAGAGGGGTTGGCGCAATGTCGATGGTGTCGGAGGGGATGAACTTTGCACGGTCGGCAGTCACGCTTTTATGATGGCTGCCGGTGGCCGTGCCGTCTGCTGTGGTGGTTGCCGTGCCGTCGGCTGTTTCATCTTCTTCCGGCTCGTCGGAGGTGGGCTCTGTCGGCATTACTTTGGCGTTATCGTTGTCGGCAGCCGCAAATGCAAAAGAATTTGAAAAAAGGTTAAAGGGACACAACAACAATACGACCAGCAGCATCAGTATGGCTTTCTGGCATATCGTTGTCGTATTTTCGTTATTCCTTGATTTCTCTTTTCTCATTGCATAAATGTCTGAACAATAGCTGTCTACGGTTGCTGTCTCAGCGAGTGCTATTGTTCTTTCGTTTTCAGACTATCAAAGATAGTAATTAATTTGGCAAGTTCATCCTGATTTTTGAACGGGAAGGTGATTTTCCCTTTGCCGGAGTTGTCGCAGGCAAATTGAACCGGGGTGTTGAACGATGCCGACAGCTGCTTGCGGAGCACCTCGAAGTCGCGGTTGGCTACGGCTTTTGCCCTTTCTTTTTTAGGCGCACTGTCGGCAAGCTGATATGCGCGTGCAAGTTCCTCCACGCGGCGCACCGAGAGTCCTTGGCGAAGGATTTCGTTGTAGAGCTTGAGCTGGAGCGCGGGGTTGTCGATGGAGAGCAATGCGCGAGCGTGCCCCATGTCCAAGCGTTTGTCGCGCAGGCCGAGCTGCACTTCGGCGGGAAGGCGGAGCAGGCGCAGGAAGTTGGCTATCGTGGCGCGCTTTTTGCCTATGCGTTCGCTAAGCCGCTCTTGTGTGAGGTTGTATTGGTCGATAAGTTTCTTGAATGTCAGCGCTATTTCTATGGCGTTGAGGTCCTCGCGCTGTATGTTTTCGATGAGCGCCATCTCGGTGAGCTCGGAGTCGTTGGCCGTGCGTATGTAAGCGGGCACGGTGGCGAGGCCGGCCTTGATGGCGGCGCGATAACGGCGTTCGCCGGCAATAATCTGGTATTGGTCGGGCCCTATCTTGCGCAGCGATATCGGTTGGATGATGCCGATTTCGCGTATTGACACGGCAAGGTCGTTGAGTGCCTCTTCGTCAAAGGTGGTGCGCGGTTGGCTTGGGTTGGGTGTGATGGCGTCAACGGCTATTTCGTTGATGAGCGACGACCCGCGTGCCGGTACGTCGTCCATGGCAATAAGTGAATCGAGACCGCGGCCTAATGCATTGCGTTTGGGTGCTGACATTGTATTCAGGTATTATTATTGAAAAAAGTAGGTTAATGCTGAAAATTGAAAAATGGTGGTTAATGCTGCGTTTCTGTTTGTTTTTTACGCTGCCTGAAGGGCGGTTATCGGTTTTTGCTGATAATCTCTTTGGCAAGCATGATGTGGGATGTGGCTCCGCGGCTTTCGGGGTCGTAGAGGAGCGCGGGGAGCCCGTGCGATGGAGCTTCGCTGAGGCGTATGTTGCGCGGGATGACAGTGTCAAACACCATGTCGGCGAAGTGCCCTTTAAGCTCTTCGTATATCTGGTTGGCGAGGCGCAGACGTGCATCGTACATCGTCAGCAGGAAGCCTTCGATTTCAAGGCCGGGGTTGAGCTTCGACTTGATGATGCGTATGGTGTTGAGCAGTTTGGATATGCCTTCCAACGCGAAATATTCGGCCTGCACAGGTATTATCACTGAGTCGGCGGCGGTGAGGGCATTGACTGTGATAAGCCCCAGCGAGGGGGAGCAGTCGATGAGTATATAATCGTAGGTCGATTTCAGCGGCTCCAACAGGTTGGCGAGCACTCGTTCGCGGTTGGGCTTGCTGATGAGCTCTATTTCAGCGCCGGCAAGGTCGATGCGGGAGCCTACGAGATCCAGGTTTTCGACACAAGTTTTCACTTGCGAGCCATCAATGGGATACCCGTCGACGAGACATTCATATATTGATGACGTCATGCTGCGCGGCTCTATGCCATAGCCCGATGTGGCGTTGGCCTGGGGGTCGGCATCGATGATGAGTGTGCGTTTGCCTGCCGACGCCAATGATGCGCCGAGATTGATAGTTGTTGTCGTTTTACCGACGCCGCCCTTTTGGTTGGCGATTGCGATAATTTTTCCCATGTATAATAAAAATTGAAAAATGTTTCACGGTGCAAATAAACAACATTTTGTCGGCATTGCAAAGTTAATAATCCTCAAAGTACCAAATATGTTGATAACTGACAATGATTGTTGATAAGTAGCCGTGGAACATTGCAAATAGTGATGCCTTGGCCGGGCGTGGTGCGCCGTGTAGAGTCGACTGGCAAGTGCAAAATTAGCCGTGATGCGCCGTTGCGCTACACTGGATTGGCGGTGTTCATGGTGCGCCACCGGGCTATCATCTGGGTCATGTCGTCGGGCACTTCGGAGGAGAAAAACATCTCTTGGCCGGTGCGGGGGTGTACGAAGCCCAATGTGCGGGCGTGCAATGCTTGTCGCGGGCAGACGGCGAAGCAGTTTTCTACAAATTTGCGATAATTCGACGTGCGTTGGCCGCGCAGTATCTCGTCGCCGCCGTAGCGGGCATCGTTGAGCAGCGGATGCCCGATGTGCCGCATGTGCACGCGTATCTGGTGTGTGCGCCCTGTCTCAAGCACGCATTTCACTACCGATACATAGCCGAGCGGTTCGATTACCTCGTAGTGGGTGACGGCATGCTTGCCATGGTCGCCGTCGGGGAATACCGCCATCTGCAAGCGGTCTTTGAGCGAACGGCCTATGTTGCCTTCGATGCGTCCCGAGGTGGGGTCGGGAATGCCCCACACCACGGCTACGTATTCACGTTTGGTCGTCTTGTTGAAAAATTGCTTGCCGAGCGAGGTCTTGGCATCGGGCGTCTTGGCTACCACGAGAAGCCCGGAGGTGTCCTTGTCGATGCGGTGCACAAGCCCCATGCGCGGGTCGGCGACATCGTAGTCGGGGTTGTCGCGGAAATGCCATGCAAGCGCATTGACGAGGGTGCCGTGGTAGTTGCCATGGCCGGGGTGCACCACCAAGCCGGGCTGCTTGTTGACAACTAAGAGGTCGTCGTCCTCATACACTATGTCGATTGGTATGTCTTCGGCTATGATTTCGCACTCGTAGCGCGGTCGGTCCATGACGATGCTTACCACGTCCAATGGCTTCACGCGGTAGTTGGACTTGACAGGGTTGCCATTGACGAGGATGCAACCGGCCTGGGCGGCTTGCTGTATGCGGTTGCGCGACGATTTCTGCATCCTTTCGACGAGAAACTTGTCGACGCGCAATAGTGCCTGCCCCTTGTCGGCTACGAATCGGAAGTGCTCATAGCGGGCTCCGGTGTCGTCGGCATCGTCAAGGTCGTCGGCATCTACGTCGACCTCTTCGCCCTCGGGCAGGCCGATTAGCCTATCGTCGGATACTATGTTATGGCTCATCGATATATTCTTCGTCAAAAAGGTCCTCGATGAACTGTGCGTCGGCATCCTCTTGGTAAATGGTGTCGGCATCGCTGCCTGTGCCGGTGTCGGTAAATCTTCCGCAGATAGCCACTTTGATTACAATATGGGCTGTCACGGGCACTTCCATGCCCGGGTGTAGCTCAATGCCGTTGTAGGTGGCGCCGAGCACAAGGTCGTTGTGGTCCGACGGCACTTCGATGACGTCGATGTTTTCAAATCCTCGCGACTTGAAATTGTTCATTGCCGAGGCCAATGGCCCGTCGATGAATTCAGGTATCTTGGCTTTCTTAGTGGAGTAGCACACGTATTGCAGATAGGCCATGCCGCCGCTTTTCACCATGGAGCCCTCGCGGGGCACTTGGCGTATGACCGTGCCAGGGGCTATCTCGCTGCTATACACCGAGTCCAACGTCACTTCAAATCCGGCGCTCTTAAGCACCCGGCCGGCATCGTCGACGTTGAGGTTCTCAACTTGCGGCATCGCCACCTCTTCGCCGTGGTGCGTCCAGAAATTGAGGAATACGACCCCGATAAGCCATATCAATATTATGGCCACAGCTACGATGGTGAAGAAGTTCATCATCACCGGATGCTTGTGCCAAAAACGCACTATATTTGATTTCTTTCCTGACATATCTCTAAGCTGTAAGTAATTTCCTACAAAATTACAATATTTCCCGTAATTGGCATCATGTTTGGGCGCATAATTATACTTTTTAAGCATCTTTTAGAATTGCTATTGTTGATTTTAGAATAGAATTTATTAACTTTGCAACTTGAACAGACCGCCTGCTGCCCGATTTAGTGTAGTCGCCGGCTTAATGGCCTGTCGTCAAGAAGATTATCTGAAGAAATAATTAAGATGCGTAAACTATTAATATTTTCACTTTTGGCTTTGGCGCTTGCATCGTGTGGTGAATACCAACGCGTGCAGAAAAGTACCGACCCCGATGTGAAATTCGACTACGCCAAGAGGGCTTTTGAGGAGGGACGTTATGTGCAAGCCTACACGCTCCTCAAAGATGTCGTCGCCGTATACAAAGGTTCGCAGAAAGCCGAAGAATCGCTCTACCTGCTTGGCCTGAGCCACTACGAAAACAAGGAGTATCTCGACGCCGCCGCTTATTTCCAAAGCTATTATCAGCGTTACCCCAAAGGCTCCTACGCCGAGCTGGCTCGCTTCTACGCCGGCTATGCCTACTACCTCGACTCGCCCGAACCGCAGTTGGACCAAAGCGGTACCATAAAAGCTATAGAGGAGCTGCAAGGTTTTCTTGACTATTTCCCGCGTAGCAGCCGCGTGTCCATCGCACAGAACGCTATCTTCGAGCTCCAGGACAAACTGACGCTCAAAGAGCTGCAAAACGCCCAGCTTTACTACAACCTCGGCAACTACATGGGCAATAACTACGACAGCGCCATCATCGTGGCTAAAAACGCCATCAAGGAATACCCTTATTCCAAATATAAAGAAGCCCTCGAAATGTTGGTGCTCAAATCGCGCTACCAAATAGCTTCACAGAGTATCGAAGAGAAGAAAGCCGACCGCTTCCGCGATGTCGTCGACGAGTACTACAGCTTCATCAACAACTATCCCGACGGCTCCAACCGCGATGAGGCTGACAACATATTCAAAATTGCCCAAAAATATGTGAAAGACTGATGCCATCCGACCACGGAATGACTCAGCCCAAGACCAAAAAAACAGTAAAACAATATATCAAAATGGATTACAAGAAGACTAACGCCCCCATCAACACCGTGACTCGCGACATGATTGAAATGTCAAAGGACACCGGCAACGTCTACGAAACAGTGTGCATTATCGCCAAACGTGCCAACCAGATAGCATGCGAAATCAAGCACGACCTGGATAAAAAACTCCAAGAATTTGCTTCATGTAACGAAACTAACGAAGAAATTTCGGAAAACCGCGAGCAAGCCGAAGTGTCGCGCTACTACGAAAAGCTGCCGAAGCCCACACTTATCGCCGCTCAGGAATATATCGAAGGTAAAATCCACTACCGCAACCCGGCTAAAGAAAAACTCAACATCGACTAATCCAACGCCGCCACCACGTCGGCTTATCCGACAATTGATGCGACTGCGTCAGCCGCACATTGGGCGTTGATTGAATATCTAACTACGCTATGCTTTTATGTTTTTTAAACCAAGCATGGCGTAGTATTGTTTATATACTGAGCTATTTTTATTATTCGCCAATACGGTTGGCAAATATTTAGTTCACGCTCCATTCCACCTCCCTCTCCCTACCATCGTCACTTCAACAATCTTATTTAATCTGCAAGTTATGAAACGATATTTGATGCCATTTGTAGCAATTATCGCCCTTTTGGGCTCTGCGGTGATAACCCATAGCTGTAAGGCAGTGTCGCCCGAAGAGGCCGCTCGACGTGCCTACGCCGACTCCGTTGCCAACAACGTTGCCCGGCTGCAACTTAAATATCGCAAATTCGTTCTCACCGCCGACCAGATTACAATCAACCAGTCATCGCTTATCACCGTGTCCGACAACACCAACTTCGTCCTCGCCGACTCTCTTACCGGCGTAGTGCAAGTGTCACCACGATTTGCAGGCGGGCCCAACAGCCTTGGCGGATTTACCGTCACGGGCGACATCACTAACTACGAAATGAAAACCGACAAAGACGGCGACGTGACTGTCACCTACCGCTTGTCGGCTCCCATCGGCTCTACCGACGTGCGTATCTTCTTGCGAAAAGGTAGCAATGCCGCCGAAGCTACTTTGACCCCGACATTCAACACCGGTCGGGCAACGCTCTACGGCAAAATCAAAGCCCTCGGCAATCACGAATACTTCGAAGGCCGCTCATTCTAAACATAGCCTCGCTCGCGGCCATAGCCTTTTTCTACTGCTTAGCTGTGACGCTGTAGCAGCTCCCGCTCTATGTCGGGTACCGTCACATTCATCTGCTCCAACAGCACCAGCAAGTGGTATATCAAATCCGATGCCTCGTAGATAAAGCGGTCGCGGTTGCCGTCGACTGCCTCTATCGTCGACTCTACTGCCTCCTCTCCCACTTTCTGCGCTATCTTCTTTACGCCTTTGATAAACAGTTTCGTGGTATACGAGTTCTCCGGCATCTCTGCATGTCGGCGCTGTATCAGCTGCGACAGCGAGCGTATGAAGCCCTCCTCTGCCGGTGTGTCAAAACATGCCTCCGTGCCGCGATGACATGTAGGGCCTATCGGATTGGCCTTTATCAACAACGTGTCGCCATCGCAATCGGCATACATATCCTTGACCTCGAGGTAATGCCCCGACGTTTCCCCCTTTGTCCACAACTTGCCGCGTGTACGGCTGAAAAATGTCACTCGCCCCTCGGCTATCGTCTTTTCAAATGCCTCTTGGTTCATGTATCCAAGCATGAGCACTTTAAGCGTCACCGCATTTTGCACGATTACAGGCAACAACCCATCGGCACATTTATCGAGATTGAAATCGGAAAATTTCATATTGCAAATCATTCATTTAGTTCGTTATTATAATCTTACCGGGATGTGCATCTCAGCGAGCTGACGCTTCAGCTCCCCAATCGTAATTTCCCCGTAATGGAATATGCTTGCCGCAAGCGCCGCGTCTGCTCTTCCCTGAGTCAGCACATCGGCAATATCCTTCACCCCGCCTGCGCCCCCCGACGCTATCACCGGTATGTCCAACGACGACGCCAACGATGCGTACGTTGCACACGGATACCCCGACCGGGTGCCGTCATGGTTCATCGATGTGAACAATATCTCTCCGGCACCAAGCTCCTGCACGCGGTGTGCCCACTCAAATAGCTCTATTTCAGTAAGTCGCGACCCTCCGTGTGTCGTTATGCGCCATGTGCCGTCGTCAATGGTCTTCGCGTCTATCGCTACTACCACAAACTGGCTTCCGTATTTCGATGCTATGTCGCTGATGAGCTGCGGATTGGCCACCGCCGCCGAGTTGACTGTTATCTTGTCGGCCCCGGCATCAAGCAATGCCGCTGCATCTTCCAGCGACGAGATACCTCCGCCTACGGTAAACGGTATGTTGACCCTGTCGGCCACTCGCTCTACCATCTTGGTGAATGTCTTCCTCCCCTCTTTCGACGCCGTTATGTCCAAGTATACAAGCTCGTCGGCGCCTTCAAGGGCATATCGCGCTCCAAGCTCCACCGGGTCGCCCACATCGGCAAGCCCCTCGAAATTTATTCCTTTGACCGTGCGACCATTCTTCACGTCAAGACACGGTATTATACGCTTTGCTAACATATCCTTTCAAGTTCGTTAAGTGATACTCGTCCCTCGTATAGGGCTTTACCCACGATTACGCGCCGCAGCCCAAGCTCGGCGCATCGCGCCACATCGCCTGCCGATGATATCCCGCCGCTCACCGTGAAATCTACTGTGTCGTATCTTCGCTGTATCTCGGTATATAAGTCGAACGACGGCCCTTGCAACATGCCGTCGCGCGATATATCGGTTACTATCGCCTGTGTCAACCCGCCCGGCAGAAATCGCGTCACTATATCGTCGATAGTGATGTCGGTAGTGCCCAGCCAGCCCGACACTGCCACCTTGCCATCGCGCAAGTCGGCCCCAAGTACAAGCATCTCGTTGCCATATTGCCCCAACCATTTGTCAAATAGCTCGGGCTGCTTCGCCGCGACGCTTCCTATCACGGCATAAGCGCACCCGGCATTGACGCTGTCGCGCATGTCGTCGTCGGTCTTAATTCCTCCTCCCCATTCTATGCGTGCGGCATCGCTTGCCATGGCCATCTTTTCCAATGTCGACAAATTGCACGGCTTCCCGGCCTTCGCTCCGTCGAGGTCTACCGCATGGATACGCGTGAACCCGTGGTCGACAAATCGCTTTACCATGTCCACCGGCGATGCGTCATACTCCGTCTTGGCGTTGTAATCGCCCTGCGACAGTCTTACGCACTTCCCGCCGATGATATCTATCGCCGGTATTATCTCTATGCTGCGGCTCATAACTTCAGGAAGTTTTGCAATATTCGTTCGCCTACATCGCCGCTCTTCTCGGGGTGGAACTGCGTGCCGTAGAAATTCTCATATTTCAGCGCGGCGCTAAACATCTCTCCACGCGCACCATAGCGGGTCGTGGCTATGGTGTCGGGACACAAATCGGCACGGTAGGAATGTACGTAGTAGACATAGCTGCCCGGGGCTACATCCTTGAATAGTTTGCCCTCAAGGTTATTGATGCTGTTCCATCCCATGTGGGGCACCTTGTCGCCTGCCATAGGCTGGAAACGTCGCACTCGCGTGTCAAAAAGCCCCATCCCCTCGGCATCCCCCTCTGCCGTGTGGCGGCACATCACCTGCATCCCTACGCATATCCCTAACACCGGCCGGCGCAACCGCTTTATCACTTCCACAAGCCCCGATTCGCGAAGCCTCCCTATAGCCTCGCCGGCATGCCCTACGCCTGGCAGCAACACTTTGTCGGCGCGGCGTATCTCTTCTATGTCGGCCGTAAGCGTCCACTCTGCGCCCAAACGATTGAGCGCATTTTCTACCGAACGCAGATTGCCGGTTTTATAATCGATGATTGCTATCATATTATCTTTATTATTAATGGTTTATAAGTGTCGGCGCACGTCTCGGCTATTGACTACAGCCTAAAGCACTCCTTTGCTCGATGGCAATTCGTAGCTGAACGGGTTGCGGTGCACGGCTTGCTTCAATGCGCGAGCGAATGCTTTGAACACTCCCTCTATGATATGGTGGTTGTTGTCGCCACGGGCTGCCACATACAGGTTGGCACGCATGGCCGACGCAAGCGACTTAAACACATGCTCATACATCTCGGTGGGCGTGTCGCCTACATATTCCCGGGTAAAGGTCACGTCCCATACCAGTTCGTTGCGCCCGCCGAAATCTATCAGCACCATGGCGCGGCTCTCATCCATAGGCAACACAAAGCCGTAGCGCTCTATGCCGCGCTTCGACCCCAATGCCTGGTATATCGCATCGCCAAGTGCTATCGCCACATCCTCCATAGTGTGGTGCTCGTCGACTTCAAGGTCGCCTCGGCAAGTGATGTCGAGCGTCACCCCTCCGTGGTGGGGTATCTGGTTGAGCATGTGGTCGTAGAATTTAAGTCCGGTGTCGATGGTCGATGGCGCGCCTCCGTCGAGGTTGAAATACAAATCTATCTTGGTCTCCGACGTGTTGCGTATTATGTGGGCCTCACGCCCTGCCGACAATATGTACCTGGCTATCTCCATCCAATCGTCGGTTGCCAAGACGCACCCGGCGGGCTTCGTATCGGCCGCGCCTACCATCAATCCTTTTGCTCCAAGGTTGACGGCAAGCTGCATATCGGTGGCCCTGTCGCCGATCACATACGATGATGCCAAGTCGTAGTCGCCCGTAAGATACCGCCCGAGCATGCCGGTGCGCGGCTTGCGCGTCGGCGCATTGTCTTCGGGAAAACTGCGGTCGATGAGTATGTCGTCAAACTCTACTCCCTCGCCTCGCAGAGTGTCGAGCATCATATTATGCGCCGGCCAAAATGTTTCCTCCGGAAATGAAGCTGTGCCCAGCCCGTCCTGGTTGCTGACCATCACGAGTTCGTACCCCTTGCCGGCAAGCGAACGCAACGCCGATATTGCTCCTGGCACAAATCGCAACTTCTCCAGCGAGTCGATCTGCTCATCTTCGGGCTCGGCTATTATAGTGCCGTCGCGGTCGATAAATATCGCTTTCTTCATCGCTTGCGTCCTCCTCTACTGTTGGTATTCTTTTAATAGCTCCACTACTCGTGCGTTCTCCGCTGGCGTGCCCACTGTGATACGCAAGCACCCTTCGCAGGCTATCAACTTGCTTCGGTTGCGCACTATCACTCCGTTGGCCACCAAGTAGTCGTATGTCGCATCGGGATTGTCAAATTTCACAAGCAGGAAATTGGCGTCGGAAGGATACACCTCTTTCACCATCGGCATCCCGCGTAGCGCCTCGGCAAGTGCCTCTCGCTCACGCTTTATCTCTGCCACATGCTCGCTGATATCGTCGTTGACGATATGCTCTATGACGCGTTGCTGTGTAGGCCCGTTGACATTGTAGGGATACTTCACGCGGGCAAATATCTCGGCTATCTCTTCGGCGGCAAATGCCATGCCCAATCGTAGCGATGCCATGCCCCACGCCTTGGAGAAGGTCTGAAGCACTATGACATTGGGATAGTTGTCCAATACGTCGAGCATCGACCCTCGTTCCGAGAAGTCGATATATGCCTCGTCGACCACCACTATGCCGTCGAATGCCTCGGCAAGCCGGGCGATGTCGGCACGTGGAAATGCGTTGGCCGTGGGATTGTTGGGCGAGCATACCCATATCACCTTTGTGCGCGGGTCGGTAGCCTTGAGAAGCCGGTTGACGGGCAAGGAGTAGTCATTGCGCAACTGCACTTCGCGAAACTCTACATCGTTGATGGCTGCCGCTACGCTATATACGCCATAACTCGGCGCTATGGCTACCACATTGTCCTCGCCGGGGCGGCAGAAGATGCGATACACCAAGTCGATGGCCTCATCCGACCCTGCGCCTCCAACGAATATCTGTTCCTCTCGCACGCCTTTCAACTCTGCGATATGATGCTTCAACTGGTGCTGATGGGGGTCGGGGTAACGGTTCTCGCCATTGTTATACGGGCTCTCGTTGGCATCAAGCCACACCGATATGTCGCCTCCTTTGAAGTCGTCGCGCGCCGTCGAATAGGGCGCAAGCGCTAAGATGTTGGGTCGTACGTAGTTTAATGGATTTTTCATCAATTTTTATGAAAATGGTTATAATAGCATGTCTTTATCGCTGTAAATCACACTGTTATTTATGCCTTTTTGTGTCGGCGGCGTTGACGCCTGTCACTCTCCGAGTCTCACCTTCACCGCAAGTGCATGGGCATCAAGCCCTTCGGCATTGGCCATTGTCACTATGACATTGCTCAACGACTGCAACCCTTCGCGGCTCAGCTCCTGATAGGTGATTTTCTTCATGAAACTGTCGATATTGACACCGCTATACGATTTCGCCCACCCCGAGGTAGGTAGCGTATGGTTGGTGCCTGAGGCATAGTCGCCTGCACTCTCGGGCGAGTGGTTGCCTATGAAGACACTGCCGGCCGACGTTATCTCCGATGCCACTGCCCATGGCTCCGACATCGATATGATAAGGTGCTCCGATGCGTATTCATTGGCAAACGCTATCATCTCTTGCCGCGTCGGCAGAACTATCAGACGGCTTTGCGACAATGACCCTGCCACCGACTCTTTGCGCGACAATCGGCCGGTAAGCTCGGCAACCGCATCGGCCACATCCCGGGCCATCGACAGGCTGTCGGTGACGAGGATAGCCTGCGAGTCGGGCCCATGCTCTGCCTGCGACAACAAGTCGGCTGCCACATAGCGTGGAGATGCCGTGGCATCGGCCATCACCATCACCTCGCTCGGCCCCGCCGGCATGTCTATTGCCACACGGTTGGTGACCATCTGCTTGGCGGCGGTGACAAATCGGTTGCCTGGCCCGAATATCTTGTCGACACGGGGTATTGACTGCGTGCCAAGTGCCATGGCGGCGATTGCTTGCGCTCCGCCCACTTTGTAGATTTCGTCTATTCCGCACACCTTGGCCGCATAGATTATCTCGGGTGCTATGCCTCGTTCGGCACTGTAGGGCGTGCACAATATGCGCCGGCTACATCCTGCAATCTTTGCCGGTAGGCCAAGCATCAGCACCGTGGAGAAGAGGGGTGCTCTCCCGCCGGGTATGTACAGTCCCACGTTGCTTATGGGCAATTGGCGCTGCACGCATCTCACCCCCGGTGCCACTTCTACGTCGACCGGGTTAGCCATCAGCTGTGCGGCATGGAATTTCTCTATATTGCGGGCTGCGCTGTCGATTGCTGCCGCCACTTCCGGGGCTACCTTCGCTACTGCGGCGTCGATTTCCTCCTGCGACAGGCGCAGTTCCCCTATCTCTACTTTGTCAAATTTCAGCGACAGCCTGCGCAAAGCATCGTCGCCATCGGCTGCCACTTGACTTATAATGTCGGCAACGGCGGTATCTACCGACACCTTCTCCTCGGGGATGTTGCGTCGGCACAATTCCGCCCAACGGCTCCGCTCGGGATTTTCGAATATCTCCATTAACGTATCATGTTTTCAAGCGCGAGAACAAGAATGTCTTCTGCGCCAAGCTCTTTCAACCGTTCGATTTTCTCCCATAGCTCATCCTGCGGTATCACTACATGCATCGAATACCAGCCATCTTCCGACAACGGCATCAACGTGGGGCTCTTCATGCCCGGAAGCAATGCCACGGCTGCCGGTATACGGTCCTGCGGTATGTTCATCAACACATATTTCATGCCGCGGCTGTCGAAGATGGAGCTGAAACGGAATTTCAGTTTTGCAAGTTCGGCAAGCTTCTCTTCATCAAGGTTTTTATTGGCTATGAGCACTGCTTCAGAGGGAAACACTTGCTCCACCTCTACCAACCCGTTCTGTATCAGTGTGCCACCCGACGACACTATGTCGAATATGGCGTCGGCCATACCTACGGCGGGTGCTACCTCTACCGACCCGGCTATCTCGTGTATCTCGGCATTAATGCCTTTCTCCTCGATAAAGCGGCGGAGTATCTTGGGATAGGACGTTGCGATACGGCGGTTGTTAAACCATTCAAGCCCTTGATAATCGGCATCGCGGGGCACTGCCAATGAAATACGGCAAGCTCCGAAACCGAGGCGCATGGCTACTGCCACGTCTTCCCCTTTCTCTGCTACCTCGTTGAGCCCTACTATGCCTATGTCGGCAACGCCCATAGCTACAGCCTGGGGTATGTCATCGTCGCGCAGGTAAAGTACATCCATGGGAAATCCCTTCGCACGCGCTATCAATTTGCGGTTACTCCCCGACATGCTTATGCCGGCGTCGGCCAATAGTGTAAGGCACTCTTCATTCAATCGGCCTTTAGCTTGAATTGCTATTCTCAACATATTTTCTCTTTTACCTTAGTCGTTTCTACTTTAATTTACTAATTATTTGCAAATTTACGCAAATATTTTAAATTTTCTATCATTTTAACACCAAAACCTACAATTTCCGAAAAATCCCACGATTTCCCTCAATAGCTATCAACCGACATTTGCTCAGGCCTATCGTTATTCCGGAACTGCGGCTGTCCCGCTTATGTTATACGACGGCCACCCACGGCAGAGCGATTGCTATGCCGTGGGTGGCCGTCATGGTTGATTGTCACGTCAGCTACAGTGACGCGTCTGGCTATTCTGCTGTTGGGGTGAGGGTGTCGGTGGGTTGCTCGAGGCGGGCACGGATGCAGTCGTCGTAGTAGTCGATGAGCATACATTCATCATTCATGTTGCCAAATTGGTTGAGGTTGTCTTCGGTGAAGTTCTTCTGGCCGAGGACCAGTACGCGCCATGCCTGCTCGCGTATGGCTATCTCTTGCATGAAAGCGGCATCGGCTTTGAGTGCCTCATATTGTTTAATGAACGCATCGTGGTCGGTGATGTCGATGAGTGCTTTCATCCGCTCTTTGATGTCGGCAAAGAGCAGGCGGGTGTTCTTTATGAGTGTGGTGTATTGCTCGGGCGTCAGTGAGCCGCCATTGGCGTCATAGCTTTTGATGAGCGATTGTGTTTCAGCAGCATTGAATTTTTCCTCCTGCTGGTCGCCTGATGAGCACGACGTGGTGGCAATGAGGATTGCTGCGGCAAATATTGTTAGCAACTTTTTCATTGGCGTAGTTCTTTAGGACAGTATTGTATTGAAGGGGTGTTGATAGCTTCCATAAGGTAGTTTCGTGCATCGTTCCAATGGTAGAAGGGGTAGATGTCGCTTGCCATGTCGAGGCCTATTTCCTGCTCGTTCATCATGAATTTTACGATGATGTCGCCCTTGACGTTTTTGAAGAAAACCATCTGCATGTTCGACCCCATAGGGGAGATGTTGTAGGCTTGCCACACGTTGGCGATATCGTCGAGCGATGCGGCATAGCCGTGGCAATTGGTGAAACGCATCAGTGCGGCGAGAGGCACGATGTTGCCGTCGTGGCCGAAGCGAAGGGTGGCGCCATGGTCACCGGAGGCTATGTATTGGTCAGCGGTGTCGACGATGTTGCGCAATAGGTTTTTGGCATTGTCGACGTTCAGCCCGTCGCTACGGGGGTAGCTGGAATTTTTGATGTAGAATGAGGCGTTGATCACTTCCCAAAGGTCGTAGAGCTCATCGGGGGTGAAGAGGCTTATAAAGTCGGCATCGGTTTCCATGTTCTGCATGTCGACGGCTATCCAGTATAGGCCCCACATCAGGCGGTCGGGATAGATGTATTGCGTGACGTAGCTTTCGTCGTCGAACAGCGACGACATCATTCGGTCGGGGTTTACTTTGCTCGCACTCCATTTGTCGTATTCCTGTTGCCATGGCAGTCGGCCTTTGTTGTCGTTGAAGTCCCACGACGGCGGTTCGCTATGGCATAGGTATATCATGTTGCGTGCGCTCGACTCTTTGGGTATGACAAGCGAAGGATTGAGCTCTTTAAGGCCTTCGATGAAGTTGAACATGGAGTGGGCGCACCGCATCACCTGGGTAGAAGCGGCTGTGATACGGGCATTCTTGTCAAATACGGGCGTGAACGACCGGTACATGCGTTGCGCTATGTCGTGGTGCTGGCGTGCGCCTAAAGGGGTGAGCTCGCCGCCACGGCCATTGGCCTCTTCCCATACGAGGAGTAGGCGGCCGTAGACTTCTTCGCCAAGTGGCGACAATGTGCCTGCCTGGTGAGCTTGTCGCATCACGTCTATCACGTCGCTGTAATCCTTGTCGGCTATGAGATAGCGGGAGCCATGGCGTCCGTAATGGCTGATATAGAATGGTGTATACCCTTTGGGAGCATCGGTGTTGTTGCTCTCGGTGACGGGGTAGGCATAGTACACGCCGCCGGCTTTGGGGGGTGTCTGCGCTATTTCCTTTCGGGCGTTTTGGGAGACTCCGCTAAGGCATATCAAGGCAAAAAGCCCTATCAACAGTCGTCTCATGTTTCGATGTGTTTGGGTGTTAAAGGGGAGAGAGAGGAAGATGATGGCTTGTGGCTGGTTACATTATGCCGCGTTCGCGGAGCTTCTTCTGCCATGCCCATGCCGAGCGCATAGTGTCGTCGATAGGCGTTTCGGCCTTCCAACCGAGCACATTGTTGGCATACGACGGGTCGGCCCACACTTTCTCGATATCGCCGGCGCGACGTCCTACCACCTTGTAGGGCACTTTCACTCCTGTTGCGCGTTCGAAGGAGTCGAGTAGCTCTTTCACCGACAGTCCATTGCCGGTGCCAAGGTTGAATATCTCGATTTTGGCATCGCTCTTGTCGGTGAGCATTCGTTCTACGGCTATGACGTGGGCTTTAGCGAGGTCGACCACGTTGATGAAGTCGCGTATGCAGTAGCCGTCGGGGGTGTTATAGTCGTTGCCGAACACGCTGAGCTCTTTGCGTATGCCGATGGCGGTCTGCGTCACATAGGGTATGAGGTTCTGGGGCACGCCATTGGGCAGCTCGCCGATTTCGGCCGACGGGTGGGCGCCTACGGGATTGAAGTAGCGTAGGATGATGCTCTTGAAGGGCGCGCCGGCGTTGATGACGTCGGTGATGATTTCCTCCGATATCTGCTTGGTGTTGCCGTAGGGCGATGTGGCTTTCTTGATGGGCGATTGCTCGGTGACGGGGTTGACGTCGGGCTCGCCGTACACGGTGCACGAGGATGAGAACACTATGCCTTTGACATTGTTGGGCGTCATGAGCTCGAGCAGGTTCATCAGCGTGTTGAGGTTGTTGCGGTAGTAGAGTATTGGCTTCTGCATTGACTCTCCCACGGCTTTTGATGCGGCGAAGTTGATGATACCGCGTATGTCGGGATAGTCGGCAAACAGTTTTGATAGGGCTTCTATGTCGGTGCACGATGCTTCTACGAAGTCGGGGCGGATGCCGGTGATGCGTTCTATGCCGTCGAGCACGTCGATGTTGGAGTTGGACAGGTCGTCAATGATGACTACGGGATAGCCTGCCTGTTGGAGTTCTACCACGGTGTGGGAGCCGATATAGCCCGTACCGCCGGTCACGAGGATTCGTTCTTTTTTGGATGCCATGAGTTTTAGGTTTATATATGATTTTGTTAGGTTGAAGCAAATGTAGCAATTATTAAGTTATTTACCAAGATAATTGACTTTCATCTTGCAATTTTTGCAGTCGAAATCGAGGCGTAGGCTGAAGCCCTGGCCTTTGAGTGCCAATGGCCCCGGCAATCGGTTGTTGCCGTTGTCTTTGAGGCAGGCACCGAGCTGGCGTCGCAGGCAGTAGCGCGTCTCCATGAGGGTAAGCGGGGCTTTTACGGCGCAACGTTGAAGCTCGATGGCGGGCTGGATATCGCTGACGCCTACCGTGCGGTAGAACTTGTCGGCAAGCTTGTTGGCGACATTGCTGCGGTGGGTGAGACGCGGGCCTTCGGGCGGAGGCGTGGTGGCCACGCATGGCGACGCTTTCGCAACTATGCGGCGTGCCGAAAGGGTCGACAGCATGGCCGATACAAGGCGGCGGCGCAACTCCGACAATAGCGAGGCGGGGATAAACTCGTCGGGGATAAGGTCGGCGTATTTGCCCATGGTGAATATCGTGTCGCCCAATTTAGATAGCTGGCGGCGACGATGCTCCGTAGGGTCGGCTTGGGCTTTCTCTGCCTTATGTGTGGCGGTGACTATGGTGGTGCCGATGCCTTCTATGCTGCCCGACAACGCAATCGTGTCGCTGCCGTGGCGGCTTATTGCTATGTCGACGGGGATGACGCGTGTGGATGTCGGTCGCGAGAGCATCTCCTCGCGACGTTTGTCGTAGGAGCGGTAAAGCCGTGTGCCTGCCGGCAATGCGATTCTTTCTGCCGGGAATATACGGTTGGCTGCAGCGCGGTTGGCGCGGAAGCCGCCGCTATTGCCGTCGGGGGTGATGTACGACAAGCCGTCGCCGTTGACTATCGCTGTCGACAATGCGGCATCTATGGAGCCCGGTTGCGACCTGCTCACTTTGCCCACATATTCGCCGAGCGCCTTTGGGGTGTCCAGCGATGCGATATGCTGGGCGTTTGCCCCTGTGCCGTGCAGGAAATAGTCGGTGTAGCCGCGGTTGAACGATTTGGCTAAATCGGGGGTGAACGATGCGGCTACCACTCCGCGCGATGCCCGGCAGTAGCGGTCGGGGTTGGCTTCGATAAGCCGGTCTAAGGCAATGCGGTAGGCGAGGGTTACTTCCTTTACGTAGGACGCGTCCTTAAGCCGCCCCTCTATTTTGAACGATGAGATGCCGGCGTCGGCCATCTCGCCGAGGTAGGCCAATCGGTTCATGTCGCGCAACGACAGGTAGTGCTTCTTGCCTATGATATTGCCGTTGCCGTCGACAAGCGTGTAGGGCAGTCGGCACATCTGTGCGCAGTTGCCGCGGTTGGCGCTGCGCCCTGTCAGCACTTGGCTCGCACGGCAATCGCCGCTGTAGCTCACGCACAATGCGCCGTGGACGAATGCCTCAAGGGGCACGTCGACGGCGGCGTGGATGGCGCGTATGGTGTCGATGTCGGTCTCGCGGGCTATGACTATCTGCGACATGCCGCAATCTTGGAGCCATCGCGCTTTGGCTGCGTCGCGCGTGTCGCATTGGGTGCTGGCATGCAGTTGGATAGGCGGCCGGCGCATCTCCAATATGCCCATGTCCTGCACGATAAGCGCATCGACGCCGGCGCTATAAAGCTGCCACAGCATCCGCTCCACGTCGTCTATCTCGTTGTCGTAGATGATGGTGTTGACGGTGACGTAGACTTTCACGCCGAATGGCGCGGCATATGCCACCAAGTCGCGTATGTCGGCAATCGTGTTGCCGGCTTTGGCGCGTGCCCCATGGCTTTCAGCTCCGATGTATACGGCATCGGCGCCATGGAGTATCGCTTCGCGTGCTATTGCTGTGGTGCGCGCCGGTGCAAGTAGCTCCAATGGCCGTGGCATCGATTGCGGTTTTGTGGCGTTCATCCCGGGCTATTTCATTAACGCCAAGTCGGAGAGGTTGAATGGCGTCTGTTGGTATACGTAGTAGTTGAGCCAGTTGGAAAAGAGCAGATTGGCATGGCTGCGCCATCTCACTTCGGGCTTCTTCGTGGGGTCGTCGTTGGGGTAGTAGTTGCATGGCATCTTGGGGTTGATGCCTTTGTCGAGGTCGCGGTGATACTCGAAGTCGAGGGTCATTGGGGAGTACTCGGAGTGCCCGGTGATGAAAAATTCGCGCCCTTCGCGCCCCATCACTATGTACACGCCGCTATCGTCGCTTTCCGACAGCAATTCCAGCCCTTCGCAGTTCTTGATGTCGGCGGCATTGACGGTGGCATAGCGGCTGTGGGGCACGTAGAACACGTCGTCAAACCCTCGCATCAGCGGGTTGAACGGGTCGAGACGTCGGTGGCGGAATACTCCCGATATCTTCTCGTCGAGCATCACCTTGTCTATGCCGTAGAAATGGTATAGCCCGGCGAATGCCGCCCAACATATATATAGTGTAGAGGTGGCATGGGTGCGTGCCCAGTCAAATATCTCGGTCAACCGTTGCCAATAGTCCACGTCCTCAAATTCCAACCGTTCTACCGGCGCTCCCGTCACGATAAATCCATCGTAATAGTTCTGCTCTATTTCGTCGAACGTCTTGTAGAATGCCGCTATATGCTCCTCGGGTGTGTTGTGGGAGTTGTGCGCTCCGGTATCCACAAGGTCGAGCTCTATCTGCAGCGGTGTGTTCGACAACAGCCTCAGAAGGTCGGTCTCTGCCATGATCTTGATAGGCATGAGGTTGAGCACGGCGATGCGTAGCGGACGTATGTCCTGCGATGATGCACGTCCCTCGCCCATCACAAATATATTTTCATTTTTCAACTGCTCCACTGCGGGGAGCGTTTCATCTACTTTTACCGGCATTGGCTGTATATGTTATTTGCAGTTATTGCTTTTTGACTTGTTCATTATATTTATTATTTCACGCTGCATCGGCAAGCCCGTCAGGCTGCCCCCTTTATGGATTAATACATGGGCGGCATTGGCATCGCTTCTTCCACTGGCTGTAGGGGTTGGCCGATGGCGTCGAGCATGCTGTAGGCTTCGTCGCGGCCGGCATTGATTAGGGCCGGGACATGCGCGTCGCTGTTGACAACGAGCTTCACCCCGGCGTCGACCAGCATCTTCCATTTCCCGGTGTGCGGGAACATGCGGTTTTGCTGATGCCATGCCTTGGTGTTGATTTCCACCACAAGGCCGGCGTCGATTACCCGCCGTATGAGGTCGTCGAGCAGCGCCTGGTACCATGGCTCGCTCTCTATCCCCGGCTGGTAGCACGATGCATTGTTGCCTACCTTGTCAAGGTGCCCTATTATCTCGAATCCTCCGGCCTCGACCATGGCTATCGATTTGGCGTAGAAGGTCTCAACCACGTAGCGTATGTCGTCGTGGAAATATCTCTCCATCTTCTTGACGAAGTTTTCATAGCGCCCGTCGATATCGATGTATTCGCCCGATTGGCATGGTATGAAATGCACCGAACCGATGGCATAGTCCAAGTTTAGCGAGGCGAAATACTCGTGCGCCGGGCCCCATTCCTGTCCCAAGTAATCTATCTCCATCGAACGATAGAACTTCACTCGGTCGCCGTAGGTGTCGCTGATGCGCCGGTACTCGGCATCGTAACGGCTTACATTGTCGCGTAGCATATTGCACGGCGACGTTATGGCGATGGGGGAGTGGGGCGTGAACCCATAGTGCGTAAACCCTTCCTCCACTGCCTTGCGTGCGAATGCTTCCATTGTGGCGCGACCGTCGCAAAACTCGGTGTGGGAGTGCAGCGTGTATCGACGGCTGTCGCCTATGTCGGCAAGGATTTCTTCTATCATTTCACATTCCCTCCCATCTCTGCTCTCACTACGTCGTTGGCCAACCGCCGAAGCTGCGCTTCTGCCTCGGCCATATCGTTCTCCATGACAAGTATCTCGGACCCTACGCTCTTGTCCCCTTGGCCATACCTGACGCGTAGCTGCGACAACCTGGCTCGAGCCGCATCGGTAGCCGCGCGTAGGCTCTGGTATTGCTCCATAAGGTCGGATGCTTGTTGCGATGTGAACTGGGCGTAGCGCGTCAGCACTCTGCCGTCGGGTAGCGATAATTCAAATTGCGGCGAACCTTGCTTCTCTCCTCTCTGCACGGCGTCAAGCGCCCGGTGTATGTCGCTGAAATCGGCATCGGCAGGCCATGTGTCGCGTATGCTGTGCAGGCTGGCGCGCCGTGCCAATGTGGGGTCGTCGAGGTCTACGTTCACGCGGCTCGCCGACGGCTTGAACATGTAGATGGTCACCTTGTCGCCCAGACGGTTGCGGTCGGATGCCCAGTAGCCTACGCCGGTGAGCTCGTCGATGGCAAGCATATAGTCGTCGTACGGCGAATTGTAGGGCATACCCACGTTCTGCGCCTGCAGATACTCAGTGCCGTTGTTGCGCGACACGAAGATGTCAAGTCCGCCAAGCGATTCGGCATTGTCCGACGCAAAATACAAGGTCACGCCATCGGGCATGAGGAAGGGATAGTTGGCATCGTAACCTTCTCCAAGGTGGTCGCCTACGTTGGCTTGCTGCTCCCATGTGTTGTCGGCAAGCCGGTGTACCGACCGCAATGTGAAAATGCTTTCCTCGTTTTGTGCTCCCCACATCATCTCGCGCCCGTCTTCGGTGCAGTATACGACGGTCGGTTCGCTATATTCTATGCCTTCGGGCAATAGGTCGCCGGGGGTGCCGAGCTTGCCCGATTCGGGCGACAACCGGTATGCCTCCAAGAAGGCCTCCTTGTCGACGGTGATGGAGTCGAACACCACGATTTTCTCCACGCGGTCAAGCATGGAACGGGTGCGAGTAAGCTGCGATGCTATGTCGGCCGAATTGTCAACAAGCTTTTTGCGCTTGTTCTTCGCGATATAAGCTTTGTAGGCTTCGATGTCGCTGTCGGCATCGTCCACACGGTATTCTCTGACGGCGATTTCGGCAAGCGACAATAACGCGTCGTTGGAGCCTTTGCGGTGGGCTTCCTCAAATGCCTTGCGCGCATTGGCATCGTCGTTTATCGCCACATAATATTTCCCTTTGAGTAGGTCGACCTGCGCATTTTTCGGCTGGGCGGCCGAGGCCGAATCGAGGGCGGAATATGCCTCCTCGAGGGCGCCGCGACGTATCATCAACTCTATCTCGTCAATCGTTTTGCCCCCATTGGTCTTCGCTTTGGGCGCACTGATGGCACCTATTCCCGTCATCCCCAATATAGTGATAGCCGTTATGTATTTGAAATAATATTTCATCGCTTGGCTTACATAATAGGTTTATATCTGCTCTCGCATCCTCCGGTCATTCGCCCTTTTTGAGCTTTTCAACCCAGGCTGCGATTTCAAACTACAAATATAGCAATTTCCGCGCACATA
This sequence comes from Bacteroidales bacterium, assembly GCA_029218425.1. GTDB lineage: Bacteria > Bacteroidota > Bacteroidia > Bacteroidales > Muribaculaceae > JAGBWK01. The sequence continues at coordinate 57,926 of JAQXRH010000071.1, forward strand.
GCAAAACCCAATTTTCGCCCCCAACCCCGCGCCATCATTCATTATCCCTGAGTCTCAGATCTAAATTCTACACTTCGTTATTGAATACGCTTTCATTTTTTTGTCCCCTTTTGAATTGGCTATATTATAATGGGAATGAGTTATAGACTTAATCCTCGTTGTTCAGTTATACACTACGTAGAGAAAATAACTCATGTCCATTTACACAGAAAACCACTGAACCATACACTCTATTAGGTAAGTTCAGTGGTTTTAATTAATTAAGAGTCAATCACTTCAAATTATTCTTCAAAGTTGTAGGTGATGTCTCCGTTAACAATCAAATTCTGCATTGTGCTATTACCAACACTGAATTTAGAAATTCTCTGAAATTTAAAGTCCTTAAACGACAAAGTAATTGAGTTGTTTTTAATAGATTTAACAACTACCTTACCATCAAAGTCGTGACAGAACCATCCCGCATTGTCATACTCAGGCTCAGGCCAATGACTTCCACTCATTGTAATTTCTGCACCTTGCACAATCTCATCGGAGGTTTCCAACTGCCATTCTATCCTATCTTCAAGGTATGCTTCATCATACAATACTTCGACATCTGATGGTTTTGTTTCACTTAAATCGACAATAAAAGTAGCGCCATTTTTGAGATTGTCAAGTACTGAACCATGTACCTCCTGATGTCCCGAATACCAAGTGGCATTGTATGCATAGTAGGAAAATGTTTTTGCGCCTTCGTATTCAACTTCTACAAAACCATTTGAATCTGCTCCGCCTTGTCCCTCGTCATCATCACTTGAACAAGAAGCAAATGATATGGCTAACACAGCAAACAAGATGAGAGAAACATAGTTTTTTAGTTCTTTCATATATGCTTAGAATTTATAAGTTACACCTACCTTGAAAGGTATGCGATTGAAGTCTTTTATGTATTGGAACTTAATCTCCGCACCTACCGAAATCTTGTCTGTCAAAGAATATTCAGCACCAACACCTACATTGATAAGCATACGATTTAGTGAGTTTGACGATGAGTCATCCATATAATCTTCCTCCTCCCAAGGATCGTTTGAATATCCTTCATAATCAGGATAATCAGAATCCTCAAAGTTGTCATCGTAACTTATGGGATTGCCAATGTGAGCATATCCGAGACCTACTACAGGATAAACGTTAATCTTGTCTGTAACCTTGAAGAGGTAGTGAGCGTTCACGGAAAAATCCAAAAAGTCACACTCCTTAGACTTCAACCAATAATCCAAATCTGCTTCAACGCGAATTGGAGAGGTTACATGATAGCGGAATTTTGCTCCGATACCGAAGTTTGTCAAAGACGCACCACTTTCGATGCAAGGTGCAACACCAAGGTTTACCCCAACAGACATATCGCCTTTTTCTTGGGCAAACGAACTAAGTCCTGCAATAGCAAGACCGATTGTCAAAAGAAACTTTTTCATTTCTCCACTTGTTTTTGTGCATCCTAAGGCTCTTTGGATGAGGTTAATTGAATCATGTTATTATGTTTAGGCATATATAAAAAAGTGGAGCCTCATCTTACCTCATCCTCTACGTAGGGCTTGGACTCCCTTGAACATGGATAAGGAAGTGATGCCCCCACTTGGATGTATTTCGTGTATAGATACGAATACAAACCAAGAAGTGCACTCTTCCATTTTATTCCTATGTTCATTAGTGAAGTGTCCAAGTTCACGTAGTGGAATAAAGCGAAAATGCGCTTTCTTATGTATGTCACAGATATTATATCTGCAACTGCAAAATTACACATTTTTTTTGAAGAGTGCCCTAATATTCAAAAAAAATCAGTAAAAACCAAAAATAATGTATTTTATGGGCGCCTTCATTCATTATCCCTGAACCTCAGATGAATTATCTGATAGTATAATATACTCCATTTATTGTATGACGTCATGCAAATAAGGAGGGGCTTACATATGGATTCTTAGTCGGTCGCTTGTTTTTTATCAAAATTCGGAAGTAAGGGCATTTGCCATTAATAGAAAGGTCTTTGCCATCATCCCCCTTTCTAAACCTAATAATATCAAATTGAGATGGATTATATTTGTGCAAAAAAGTAATAGGTACCCCAATGGCTCCTTCATAGTCCATAGGAATATCTTGGGTCCTGTTTACGTTTATACCATTGAAATTGTCAAACTTAGGATATAATTCCTCATTACCACGATAGACCTTTGTTAGTTTTAAAACGTCATGTCTTGCCTGAATGTCCAAATTAGTGAGCCACAAACAGTTGTTTGGGGATATAATTCGGTCACCATTACTTGAAATATGAGTTTCTGTTCCATACATCTCATAGTGGTCAGGCACCTTAAATCCTGATATCCCTCTTCCAAGATGAACTCCTAACCAAACCTTATTTGATTGGATAAGATTAAATACCTCTTGATACGTAATGGCGTTTATGTTGCCAATAATAAGAAAGTCCTTTTTATATCTGATGATTTGCGAAATATGCTCTCTAAAGAGAGAAAATGGTGGATTCGTCACTATAATATCGGCTTGTCTCAATAATGATACACATTCCTGACTTCTGAAATCCCCATCGCCATTAAGCGATTTGCATGACAAGTCGGCAATGTCGGTATATATATCGTCTATGCTACATTCTATATAACCTCCATGCACATTCTCAGGTTCGTTAAATAGACTTTGGGTATTTGGGGTGTAGTATGATGCAATTAGCTTCTTCAGGCCTAACGATTTGAAATTCTTGAAGAAATATTTGAAAAAATTACTTTCCTTAGGATTGTCACAATTACAATAGACTGTTTTTCCGAAAAAACAGTCTTTGTAAAATGTCAGCTCACGCTCTATGTCTTCAAGCAACGTGTAGAACTCATCACTTTTTGAGCTCTTTGCCTTATGTAAAGTATTATTTGTTGCTTTTCGTGCCATATACAAAGTAAATTTATTTTTTCTGAACTTGATAGAATAAATCGCTATACAGTATCTGTATAGATGTTTTGGCAATTTCTAACATTATGTCAAACATCTGCTCTGTTCCCCATCGCTCCCCATTCCCATGCGTGTAAATAGATGCTGCTTGGAGCATTATGGCTCTGTCTTTATGGTGAACAAATCTATTTTTACACAAGTTAGTGTTTATTGGTAATCCATAGTTTGCTGCCGTTAGTCGGTCCAACCTATTTAGCATGCCAGAATTATATTCAAGAATAACTGCTCGTCCGTCGGGTCGAGTGATACTAATCGTTTCCGTCAGGAAATTAGAACCTTCAAGGAACAGCACGTATGGAAAGTGAGATTCACCTAACATATAATTTGCTATTTCTGAAATATTTTTGTGCGATCTCTCAATAGCGTTTCCCGCTGCCATTAAATCTTGGTCATTATTTTTCCCTACCTGTTTCCCTGCCAGTATATTTTCTATATCTTTTCCCTGATGTTTAGCTTCAGAAACCAAAATGACTCGCCAATTACCATAATCATCCTTAACCTCTATTATACCGCCATCAGGAATAATGTTGGAATTCGGCACAAACAATGTTTGCCCTAGTTCTTTATCGACTTTCTGTAGTGCCAAATTGATTTCTTCCTTGCGAATATTATTTCGATGCCTAAATGATAATTCGGGAAAATCAGTTTTAAGTTGTGTTAGAATCAATTGCGATACTTGCCCGACTGTCATGTCGTGCAGCTTGGCTTCTTTACCAAATATCCCAACAACACCATGGGAATGTTTATGCTGTTGCGTTAATCTATTAGACTGGTTCTTTTTTGCCATGACTTTTAGTTTGTTGTTGCAAAAATACTAAAAATCTATGTGGGGTACAATAGAATGGTACAATTATAGATTTTGGTTGGTATTTATACAAAACACAGCCATTTATATTTGAGAGGCTATGATATAAATGGCTGTATAATAGATTGTTGCCTGCAAGGGCGCTGTTTATGGTTATTCCCACTCGATTGTGGCTGGTGGCTTGGAGGAGATGTCGTAGCATACGCGGTTCACGCCACGCACATGGTTGATGATGTCGTTCGACACTTTCGCCATGAAGTCGTAGGGCAGGTGAGCCCAGTCGGCTGTCATAGCGTCGGTCGACGTGACGGCGCGCAAGGCCACTGCTCGTTCGTAGGTGCGCTCATCGCCCATCACCCCTACGCTCTGCACGGGCAAAAGGATGGCGCCTGCTTGCCACACTTTGTCGTATAGCCCCCAGTCGCGCAATCCCTGTATGAAGATGTGGTCAGCTTCCTGGAGCACTGCCACTTTCTCCGGCGTGATGTCGCCGAGAATGCGTACTGCCAAACCGGGGCCCGGGAACGGATGACGCTTGATGAGATGTTCGGGCATGCCAAGCTCGCGGCCCACGGCACGCACTTCGTCCTTGAAAAGAAGTCGAAGCGGCTCGCACAACTTCAGGTTCATCTTCTCTGGCAGTCCGCCTACGTTGTGGTGGCTCTTGATGGTTGTCCCTGTGATTGATAGGCTCTCTATGCAGTCGGGGTAGATTGTACCCTGGGCGAGCCATTTCACATCTTTTATCTTGTGGGCCTCTTCGTCGAATACGTCGATGAAGCCTTTGCCTATTATCTTTCGCTTACGCTCCGGATCGGTGACTCCTGCCAATTCGCTGAAGAATTTTTGCGATGCATCTACTCCGATGACATTGAGCCCAAGGCACTTGTAGTCGTTAAGCACGTCGACAAACTCGTTCTTGCGAAGCATCCCGTGGTCCACGAAGATGCAGGTGAGGTTGCTGCCGATGGCCTTGTTGAGCAATACTGCCGCTACCGACGAGTCTACGCCGCCGCTAAGCCCAAGCACCACCTTGTCGTTGCCCAGCTGTGCGCGTAGCTCCTTTACTGTCGACTCTATGAACGACGCCGCACTCCAATCCTGCTTGCCGCCGCATATGTCGACCACGAAGTTCTTGAGCAACTGCGTGCCGTCCTGGGTATGGTAAACTTCGGGATGGAACTGCACGCCCCATATTGGCTCGCTGTCCGACTGGTATGCCGCTATCGCTACCTTGTCGGTCGACGCTATGGGAGTGAACCCTGCCGGAAGCGACGTGATGGTGTCGCCATGGCTCATCCATACTGTCGACCCTGCTCCGATGCCTTTCATCAGTGGCGATTGGCTGTCGGCTTTGGCGAGTATGGCCCTGCCGTATTCGCGTGAGGGCGCCGGCTCCACGCTTCCTCCATTGGTGTATGCGATAAACTGCGCCCCGTAGCATATTCCCAGGATGGGAAGTCGGCCACGTATTTTCGTCAAATCGGCCTTGAACGCCTTCTCATCGTACACCGAAAAGGGCGACCCCGACAAGATGACGCCTATCACCGACTCGTCGTCGTGCGGAAACTTGTTGTACGGAACGATTTCGCAATACATGTTGAGCTCGCGTACGCGCCGGCCTATCAGCTGCGTGGTCTGCGAACCGAAATCGAGAATGATAATTTTTTCCTGCATTAATGTGTAGTTGAAAAATTTACTGCAAAGGTAATCATTTTTCATCTATCTACCACAGATTTGCCATGCTATTTTGCTATTTTGCTACGCATGGCGGCCGTTTGTCATAATATCGGCGAAAGTAGCCGCATCACCGATTGCTTCATCTTCTCCAATCGCGGTCGGCGTTCCCAATCGTAGGGCAGAACTCGCGTCGATGCCCCGAGGTCGCGCATGTAGATGTCGGTCAATAGCCCGTTGAATTCTTTGGAGTAGATAAACAAGTTGGCCTCGAAGTTGTGTTCAAAGCTGCGGAAGTCGAAGTTGCTCGACCCTACGGTGGAGAAGTCCTCGTCGATTATTATATATTTGCCATGAAGCATCCCCGGCTCGTAAAGGTACACCTTGATGCCCGCCTTCAGGCACTCTTTGATATAGGAAAACGATGCGTTGCGCAACACCGAGGAGTCCGACCTGCGGGGTATCATGACCCGTACGTCGATTTTCGACAAGGCCGCTGCCTGGAGTGCGCGCAGCAATGCTTCGGTCGGAAGAAAATAGGGGGTCTCGATGTAAATCGACCGCTTGGCATTGCCTATCGCTTTGAGAAATTCCAGTGATATGTTGCCCCACTGGCCTGTCGGCCCCGAGGTGATAAGCTGCATCCCTATGTCGCCCTTCTCCGTCGGTTGACTGCCTTCGGCGAAATCCTCGGGTATCGGACGCCCCATAAGGTTCCAATCGTAACAGAACGAGTGGTTGAAACTGCGCAATATCGGCCCCGTGACTCGCAGGTGCATGTCGCGCCACAAGTCAAATTTGCCCCCGTCGATGTAGCGGTCGGCTACGTTCATCCCTCCGATATAGCCCACGCGCCCGTCTATCAGACACAGCTTGCGGTGGTTGCGCCAATTGATGCGTGCGCCTAAATGCAATAGCGATATCTTGAAAAAGGGGTATATCTCCACCCCGGCTTCGCGCATACGCCGGTAGAAACTGCGCCTCACCTTTAGGTTGCCCAGATGGTCGTAGATTACCTTTACCTTCACCCCCGATTTTGCCTTCGATATCAGCAGCTCGGCAAGCGCATTCCCTATCTTGTCGTTCTCGATTATGTAGTATTGCAGATAGATAAAGCGTTTCGCACGGCGCAAGTCCTGAAACAATAGGTCGAATTTCTCCTTGCCGTTGTCAAATATGCGCGCGCTATTGCCGCCATAATAGGGCGCTCCCATCAGCGATTGTCCCAATCTCACCTGCTGGGCATTCTCCACGCTTAGCCCCGACGCTTTGGCATCAAAGGCTTTTGCCGGCTCATGCTTCTTGAGCCGGCGACGGTTGCGCCTCGATATGTAGCGCTTGTTTTTTATCGACCTGCCAAATAGGAAATAGAGTATCAGCCCTAATGCCGGTAGGAGCAGTAGCACCGTTATCCACGCCAATGACTTCACCGGATTGCGGTTCTCCGACAATACTACCAATACGACACTGATGATGGTCACTCCGTAAGCAATCATCAGCGCCCAATACACCCACGTCATGTTGATATATTGATTGATAGTCTCGCTCATACTTCGCTCTGCGTTTTATTCCCCCTAAGTTACAAATATTTTTCATATCAATAACTTTTTTTAGTAAAAATATTACCTAAACGCCTAAAACAGGGAAAACTGGGTCAATGAAAACGCAATCCGCCTAAAGCGCCATCGCAATCTGCCATTAAGGCTACCAACGGCCAAAATTCGACTCCTGCTATTTCAAATCCACTACGGTGATGCCGGCGCCGCCAAACTGCACATGCTCGTCGCGATACGATGCCACTCCATCCACCGTGTCGAGCATCTTGCGTATCGCCATCCGCAATGCTCCGGTTCCCGTGCCGTGGAGTATCCTGACTCTCCCGGCCGAAAATTGTATCGCATCGTCAAGGAAATATGTCAACGCCTGCAACGCTTCGTCTACCCGCATGCCTCTCACATCCAATTCGTTGCTGAATGACAATTGCCGTTGACGTATGGCCTCGCTGGTGGCTGTGCTGACAAACGATGCTTCTCGTGCCCCGGTCTGTGGCTTGGATATCGTAGGTCGCAGTCGCGACAGCTCTACGGTGGTCTTTAGTGCCCCGAAATTCACCGTGGCGCGTTTGCCGCTTATCTCCATGATGGTGCCTACGGTGCTTTGACCCTCAAGCTTCACATTGTCGCCGACGTTGAGCGGACGCTCTGGTGCTTTCGGCTGCTCCACGGCTGCCTTTTCCTTTTTCTTTTTATTGCGGTGGCGGTTGAGTATCTCCGGTTCGGTGCTTTCTTTTTCGTTAAGCAATTCCCGCTTGTCACGCTCCATCTGCATGCGTGCAGCCCGTGTGCGCTCCCGCTCGGCTTGTGCATTCTTGATTTCGCGTATCGTACGCTCTATGGTGGCGTTGCTGCTCTCCAATATGCGTTGGGCCTCGCTTCGCGCCTCGGCGATGATCTCGCGTCGCTTCCCTCGCAATGCCGACGCCTCTTCTTCGTAGCCGTTTATAAGGCTGTCGATCTTCTTCTCCTTAAGGCGTATGGCGTCGCGCTTATGTTCCCAGTAACGTTTGTCGCGCGCTATGTCCAATAGATAGCGGTCCAATTTCACATAATCCGACCCGGCTATCTCCTCGGCATCCGATATTATCTGCGCCGGCAATCCGGTCTTGCGTGCTATCTCGATGGCAAACGAGCTGCCGGGGTTGCCGATATGCAGCTTGAACAACGGTTGCATCAGATGCCGGTCGTAGAGCATCGACCCGTTGATGAGCCCGGGGGTGTCTTCGGCAAAGTTCTTGAGATTTTGGAAATGGGTGGTGATGACGCCCCACATCTCTTTGGCGTTGAACTCTTTAAGTATGGCCTGCGCTATCGCACCTCCTATCGTCGGCTCCGTACCTCCCCCAAATTCGTCAATGAGCACCAGCGTCTTGGCGGTGCCTCGCTGCAAGAAATTTTTCATGTTGCGCAGATGTGAGCTGTAGGTGCTCAAGTCGTCCTCTATCGACTGGTCGTCGCCTATGTCGATGAAGATGCTCTCGAAGATACCCATATGGGAGTTCTCGTAGATGGTGGGAAGCATGCCGCACTGCATCATATACTGCACGATGCCCACTGTCTTGAGGCACACCGACTTGCCTCCGGCATTAGGCCCCGAGATGATAAGTATCCTGTCTTTCTGCGATAGGGTGATGTCCAACGGCACTATCTCCTTGCCATGGCTTTGCAGCGATAGCAGCAGCACCGGGTGCACGGCGTGGTACCATTCAAGTTCGGTAGCTTCGGCCACATGCGGCATCCGGGCGTCGACACGCTGTGCGTATAGTGCCTTGGCGTGGATGAAGTCGATTTCCGATACCACGTCGATGGTGGCTATTATTCGTCCTATGTCGGGTCGTATCGACGAGGCTATCTCTTTGAGTATGCGGATCATCTCGCGGCGCTCTTCCATCTGCAGCTCGCGTATGCGGTTGTTGGCTTCCACCATCTCGGCCGGCTCTATGTAGTAGGTCTTGCCCGATGCCGACTCGTCGTGAACGATACCGCTGATATGGCGCTTGTGCATCGGCGACACCGGCACCACGAGGCGCCCGTCGCGCACCACCGCCGTAGCATCGGCTTCCAAGTACCCGCTTTCTATCGCACGCGATATCACCCTGCGCATCACCGACGATATCGATGCTTGGGTCTGCTGCAATTGCCGCCGTATATCCCCCAACTCTGCCGATGCGCTGTCTTTTATCTCGCCGAAGCGGTCGATGCTCCGGCTTATCGTCGCCGACACGTTGTCAAATCGTTCGATGCCTTCAGCTATCTCTTCGAGTGTAGGGTAGGGGCTGTTGCCTTCCGACGATGCCATGGCGAAATAATCGGATATGGCTGCCGACGTTATCAATGCGTTGTTCACTATGTTGAGCTCTTCGGCACTCAGATATGTGCCCTCGGCTCTCACTTTCACAAGCATCTCCTCCACGTCGCCTATCGCTGTCAGCGGAAACGCGGTGTCGCCGGCGAGTATCTTGGCCATCTCGTCCACGCTGCGCAGTCTGCCCATTATTGTGGCGTAATCGCTCGAAAACTGCAACTGCTCTTCCGCTTTCTGGCGGGCGCCGGCACTCTGACACCGTTTCACCACTTCGTGTCTTACGGTGTCAAATCCTATCTTCTTCTCAAATGTATCGGGATATATCACTATATATGTCGGTTTTTGCTTTATCTAATTTGTTTATTTATAGTCGTTTACTATGTTGGAGCGCCGCATGGCTCGGTTCATCGCTTCTTGCGGTATTTTTCCTCCAATTCGCGGTAATAATATGCTGCGGGTTCGTCGCCTATTTTTTCGTAGATCTGAGCCATACGCTTGTATACGCGGGCCTCTGTCGGATATTTCTTTGTGGCTATCAAGAGGCTATCGAGGGCGGCATAGTTGTCATCGTCGGCGATGGCTATGTCGGCGATGGCCAATAGTGCCTTCAGGTTTGTGGTGTCCACTTCAAGCAGCTCGTTATAGGTAGCTTTCGCTTCTTCATAGAGATTGCCTTTCATCTGCGCCCGGGCTTTGCTCTCAAGGGCTTTGACATGGCGCGGCGATATCGACAACGCTTTGTTGAAATTGGCTATGGCGGCGGTGATATCTTCGATTTCGTCCAAACAGTCTTTACCCATTGCCACATACTCGTCGGCAAGTTGGTCGAAACGCCTGTTCTGCTCGCCGATGATCTCCTTTAGGCGCGCTATCTCCTCTTCGAGGCTCCCAAGTCGGCACATCTTCTGCGCTATGACGCGTTGTACTGCCTCGCGTTGTAGCTCATCGCGTATCTTCTGCCCAGCGGCAAATGCCTTGACGGCGCGGCTGTAGTCCCCTTTGTCGAAATAGCTTGAGGCGTCGGCAAAATGGTCGTTGGCGGCAGCTTGCTCGAGGGCTGTCGATATCTGTGCCCGGTTGTTGCTCTGCCGCGAAAACTCTGTGATGGCGGGGCTGACGAAGATGTCGCGCTCGCTCACCGGATTTACCAACGTGATGCCCTCCAACGACGTGCTACGGCTGAGCGCTACGTAGGTCTGGCCGCCGGAAAAGGCTCCTGGCCCCACGTCGATTCTCAATTTGTTGAATGTCAACCCCTGGCTCTTATGTATCGTCAGTGCCCACGCCAGTTTCACAGGATATTGCGTGTAGGTGCCCAATAGCTTTTCATCTACGCTCTTGGTCTTCTCGTTGTATTTGTATTCTATGTTTTCCCACACCTCCGGCTCTACTACGTGGCGGTCGCCATTCTCAAATTCTACCTCCAACTTGTCGGCAGTGGCGCAATACACTTTGCCGATGGTGCCGTTGACCCACCGCTTTTCGCGGTCGTTCCTTATGAATACTACCTGCGCTCCGACTTTCAATTCCAATTCTTTGGGCGAGGGAAGCGACGACTCGGGGAAATCGTCGCAGATTTTGCCGATGTAGATTATCGATTGCGATTTCAGTTCAGCAAGGTGGCTGTCGTTGATGCTGTCGACCATGTCGCGGCGCGTTGCAAGGGTCATCACGAAATCTTCTCCTTTGCTCTCCGAGTCGGGATTGACTCGCTCGTTGAGCCTTCTAAGGTCGCTCTTGTCGGGCCTGCCCATGCGCATCCTGTCTAATAGGGTAACGAAGTCGGCATCCTGCTGCCGGTAGACTTTGCGCAATTCGATTTGCACTAACGACAGCTGGCTGAACACTCTCGCCGAAAAAAAGTAGGAGTTGGGGTAGTACTCCCTAAGTATGTCGCGCATGTCGGCGGTAACTACCGGCTCCAATTGGAATATGTCGCCCACAAGAAGCAACTGCTTCCCCCCGAAGGCCGACCGCATATTCCCGGAATACACCCGTAGCACTTTGTCTACGAAGTCCAATATGTCGGACCTCACCATCGATATCTCGTCGATGATTATCAGCTCCAGCTCTTTGATGAGCTTGATGTGCTGCTTATTGTATTTCATCCGCTTACGCAGACGGTCAATCTTGAACTCGGGGTCGTCGGGCAGCAACGGCTTAAACGGTATCTTGAAAAATGAATGGAGGGTCACTCCCCCTGCGTTGACGGCGGCTATCCCCGTCGGTGCCAACACCACATGCTTCTTCTTGGTGTTGCGGGTGATATATTTCAGAAAGGTCGACTTGCCGGTGCCGGCACGGCCGGTCATGAAGATGGGCTGGTTGGTGTGCCTTATCAACCGCCATATATCCTGAAATTCCCGGTTGTCTAAATCAATATTCTCGTTCTCTTGCTCCATTCGTTTTTCACTATCACATAGCATATGGCGGTATGTCAAAATTCAATATTTTGGCATACCGCCAATTTCTCTATTCCGTGTCTGACGGTGCTCTCTGTCTGGGCCTTTCACCAACCTGGCTATTCAGCGTTTCCGCGCTATAAAGCTCTTTTAGAACTTATAGCCCACGCTTACTACTATATTATTGTTGTTGGTGGTAAACTCTGCCGCTGGATTGTATACCCAGCTGTCGGTACCGGCGTAGGCCAAGTCGTCAAACGATGAGAAGGGCGAGTACTGGCTCTTGCGATACTTGTTGACATACGCAAGGTCGATGTAAAATCCTTTGTATTTATAGCCCAAGCCGGCTGTGATGTAGCGCGTGGTGCTGTCGTAGGTGTAGGCCGGGTTGCATCCCGTAGTGTATACCTCGATATTGCCATCCTCTACTACCTTGTCTACTGCCGACGTGCTCTGCGCGAATCCGGCTCTCACACTCAGCTGGGGCGTGATGCGGTATTCTGTGCCGATGCGCATAGTGTGCGTGGGCTTGAAATAATCTTTTATCTCTTGCGTGGCGTCGAGATACTCGTTCCCGTCGTAGTCGCTAATTTTCATGTTGTCGTAGGCGGCATATTCGTAGTCGGCCGATAAGATAAATCGTCCGTCTATCACTCCCGCTGCCGATACTATCATCTTCCACGGTGTCTGCAATTCCCAATCATATTCTGCGTACTCGGTATATGCTGTGCCGTCTGTGATATTCGATGAGTAGCTGTATTGCATCTCGGCGTTGTAGCGGTCGGTGAGATTATAGTACGTCGGCGTGTGTATCGCAAATCCAAATCGCAATTCGTTGATAGGCTTTACTATGGCGCCTACCTTGAAATTGAATCCTGCTCCGCTCACTCGCCGGTAGTTGATCAACGCATTGTAGGCATTGCCGGTTTCTACGCCTGTGCCCATCCCTTCGTTCTTGGCTATACGGGCATCCTGCAATTCCTCGTCGTAGAATGACTCTTGACGCATGTCGATGTCGGTGACCCCAAAGCCTATGCCCCAGTACACGTTGTTCATGAGGTTGCCTCCGAAGTTGATGGCATATTCATCGACATATCCCTTCTGTCGCATCATGAACTGCGCATTGCCTACGGTCTGGTTATCGTCAAACAATCCGTTGTAGATGCTTGTCCCTCCCACGGGATTTATGCCGTAGGAATTAAACGACAATATGCTCAGCCAATCGGCATTCGAACCCCAATAGGGATTGTAGTCCGTCGATTGTCCCAGCACATCGGGGCTATATCCGTAAGCTCGGTTGGCTATATAGTTGGTCATCGATGTGCCCAGGTCGCCGAAGCCGCCATGGTAGATGCGGTCAAACGACGCTACTCGCCCGTAGGATACTCCCCACTGGAAGTAGGGCATGACATCGTTGTCGAGCGCAATAGCCCCGATATATCCTAAGTTGGGGCAATACACTCGCGTCTTGCTATCCTTGTTGCCTCCTACATTGGAGTCCTCAATGTCGATATCCATCGTGACGCCTATCTCGCTGGTTCGATACACTCCGATGCCGCCGGGGTTTTGGTTCAGCGTCGACAAGTCGCCGCCCAACGCGCCGAAAGCTCCTGCCATCGACATAAATCGAGCCGTGCCTCGCAAGTCACCCTGCGACAATGTGTAAGCATCAAATGCTCCCTGAGCCATCGCTCCAACTGGTAGTGCAGCCGCTACGACTGCCATTATTATCTTTCTCATATATTGTTGAATTTCATTTGTTTGACTATCTGCTTCCTTCTCCCTGATATCTAATTACAGTTTCCCGCTTTCTGATATCTAATATCTAATAACTGAAAAACTATTCTATCGGCGTCCACCTCGGCCACCGCCTCCGCCGCTATGGCTACCACCGCCTCCGCTACGGCCTCCGCCGTTATATCCGCTACGGCTGCCGCCCGACGACCCGGAACTGCGGTACGTCGATGTGTTCGACCGGCTGCTATTGCTGTTGCTGTTGTATGTGCTTCCCGACCGGCCTCCCGAACGGTTGCTGCCGCTGACCCCGCTATTGCGCGTGCCGCTGCTGCCGCTGTTGCCTCTGTAGTTAGTGGCAGGACGAGTAGACCCCAACGAGCTGACATTGCCTACCGTCGACGGACGGCTTCCGCGGTAGCCACCGGTCCTCGTGCCGCTGTTGTTAGCCACGCTCCCTACGTTGCTGGCACTGCCTCTGTTGCTGCCGGCACTGCCGCGATAGCCACCACTGGCGCCACCATTGCGCACCGTGGAGTTCCCGCGGTAACCACCATTGCTCGCCCAACTGCTGCCAGGATACGACGGACGATGGGCCCCGGGTGAAATCGGCTGGTAATGGCCGTGCCCGGGATAATAATCATGGTGGTGATGCCAATAGTCGTGGCCGCACCCCCAGCTCCAGCCCCAGCCCCATGCCGGACCCCAGCCCCAGCTCCAGCTGTAATACGGATCATACCACCCCGGCCCGTAGTACCACGGGTCCCATGCCCAGCTGCTCCAATATCTGTACGGACTGTAATATGGCGACGCATATCCCCACCCGTAGTAGGCGGGAGTGTCCATATATATGTTTATCTGTGCCGGTTGGGTGGCTGCATAATATTCTATAAGCGCCTCGTCGTTCGATTGGCTCACTATGTCGGGGTTGGAAAAACGCTCGATATTGCGCGTGTTGGCAAACGTGTCCTCGCGGTACAACGAATCTACCGGCACCGTGTCGGCTATCTGGTAACGGCGGTTGTATTCATCTACATCACGGGTGTTGTCGGTGTACACCGTGTACAGGTCCGACCCCGGTATGTTCTGAGCTACTGTCGGATAGGCATTCCCGGCATCGTCTACCACATATACCGTGCCATCGGTTGTAGTTACATATCGGTACTGCGATCCGGCCTGCTGATACTCTGCCTCTTTGTTCGCACCGCTGGCCTTCTTATTAGCCTTTGCTTCCTTTTTAGTGTCTTTCGATGCATCGTAATAGATGTCATCGTCATAGTAGCTTTGGGCTATTGCAGTCGTTGATGTCATTCCGGCAAGCAACAACATGATTGATAGTGTTCTATTTATCTTCATAAGCTACAGATTTTTAGCGGTTAATATCCCATTCCTTTCCAAAATTCTCATTATAAAAATCATTCCCTTTCCTTCCCATAATCTCTTTAGTAATCATTCCTCCATTCATAATATCCCCATTTATATTCTTGGTCCTCTATTATAAGGGAAACCGACACCTGAAGTATCATCTTCTGTTTAAATCCTTGGCTCTCAGTCTAAAAGAATCCGACACTTGAAGCATCATCTTCCTCTCCTTTCCCCTTGCATATTAGACCTCAAAATCCCTGCAAGGTTTAACGCCGACGCCCAATCCACTTCAGTTGCGCCCCTGAATAATAGATTTCCATTTTACAAATATACATAGTATTGTCCGTATTGTCAACAAAATTCTTGTATAATTTTGTTAATATTTCACCAATATTTCACCTATACTTCGCCAATACTTCACCCATTCTTCGCCCATTCTTCACCTGACCTTCACAAATACTTCACCTGCCTCACCAACTCCCAATCTTGCACCCACTCCGGCCATCCCACTCCGGCCGACAATCCCTTGCTCCCATACTCACTGCTATCACCAGACGGGGAGCCGTATGTTAACCACTGCCATCTCCGACCGTTGGGCGTCCATCCCGGCCGTCCATTCCTGCCGTCCACTCCCTTGCTACCAAACTCACTGCTATCACCAGACGGGGAGCCGTATGTTAACCACTGCCATCTCCGACCGTTGGGCGTCCATCCCTGCCGTCTATTCCTGCCGTCCACTCCCTTGCGCTCATACTCACTGCTATCACCAGACCGAGCGCCGTATGTTACCCACTGCCATCTCTGGCCTGTGGGGCGTCCTTGCGACGCCGATTATTCGTAGCCCCGTACGCCGAGGGAACGCAGTGACCGAGGTGTGCGGGGTCACCGATACCACCCACCAACAGGCGTCCGGCGGACGCCGATTTACACCACACCGTCAGCCCATCAACCTCGTCCTCGTTGCGATGCCCTGGGATCACCCATGCCGCTCGGATAGTGATGTCATGGCGACCCCGGCGATCATCTTGTTCACCGCTTGGCCGATAAAAAAAGTGAAGCGCTGACCTGGGGATAGGGGAGTCGGTCAGCGCTTCGGGGGTTGGGTTGGGATGTATCTTTACGCGTTCTTTACCTTTTCAACTACGGCTTTGAAAGCTGCAGGATTGTTGACTGCTAAGTCGGCAAGAACTTTGCGGTTGATGGCGATTCCTGATTTGTGGATAAGACCCATTAACTTCGAATACGAAAGATCCTCCAAACGGGCGGCTGCATTGATACGCTGTATCCACAATGCTCGGAAATTACGCTTTTTGGCTTTGCGGTCGCGGTACGCGTAGGTCAAACCTTTTTCCCAGGTGTTCTTGGCTACGGTCCATACGTTGCGACGGCATCCATAATATCCGCGGGTAAGTTTCAGAATTTTTTTACGACGAGCTCTTGAAGCTACATGATTTACTGATCTTGGCATTGTTTTTTTGCTTTTTGAATGTTAGCGGCTGAGCTGTTTACTCTGCTCTTTTGGGCTAAGCACTCGGTTAATAATAATGTTTCTTCACGAATTAAATTGTGTGTACCTTACTATTTCCACGCACTTTTTTACTTCAAGCCTAACAAAGCTTTTACGCTTGCTTCGTTTGTCTTGTCTACTGTGCTGAAATGGGTGAGGTTACGTTTTTGCTTCTTGGTCTTCTTTGTCAAGATGTGACTCTTGAAAGCATGTTTTCTCTTGATTTTTCCTGATCCGGTAAGGGCGAACCTCTTTTTGGCACCGGAGTTAGTTTTAACCTTAGGCATTTTTTTTAGTTTAATGAATTATTAATTCGGTTGATTATTTATTTGCCATCTCGTGGCTTATTTTTTCTTTGGTGTCAGCATGATTATCATGCGTTTCCCTTCCAGCAAGGGCATCTGTTCCACTTTGCCATATTCCTCAAGGTCGTTGGCAAATCGAAGCAGCAACACTTCGCCTTGCTCCTTGAACAATATCGAGCGGCCTTTGAAGAACACGTAGGCCTTCACTTTCGACCCCTCCTGCAGGAAGCTAATCGCATGCTTGAGCTTGAAGTTGTAGTCGTGGTCGTCGGTTTGTGGTCCGAACCTTATCTCTTTCACCACCACCTTCGTCTGCTTCGCTTTCTGCTCCTTAGCGCGTTTCTTCTGCTGGTACAGGAACTTCTGATAGTCGAGTACTCGGCAAACCGGCGGCTCGGCATTGGGCGATATCTCTATCAAGTCGAGGCCTAACTCATCGGCTATGCGCAACGCTTCTTGTATCGATACAACTCCGTTTTCTACGTTGTCGCCTACCAATCTCACCTCTCTTGCTCTGATCCGCTCGTTGATCGCATGCTGGTCTTTGTTGTCTTTCCCTTTGATGTCGGGTCGACGTGACATGGCATCTCGACCTGCAGGTCGCGGTTGCTGGGACTGGTAGGGGGGACGTGTTCCCCCGGGGGTGTAAGGCGGTCGCGGTGCGCCGGGTTGATTGGGCTTTTTATCCATTAAATGGGTTATTGGTTAATCATTTTTTCGATCTCGAGAGTGATTTCGTCTGCAAAGGTAGCAATTTTCATCATACCTTTATCACCTTCGCCCTGTTTTCTTACAGAAATTTCTCCATTTTCTGCTTCTTTTTCTCCTACAATGAGCATATAAGGTATTCTTTTCAGCTCATTGTCGCGGATTTTCTTGCCGATTTTCTCGTTGCGGTCGTCGACCTCGGCGCGTATGTCGCGTGCCGATAGCTCCTTCGCTACGGCGTAGGCATAGTCGTTGAATTTCTCGCTGATGGGCAATATTACGGCCTGCTCGGGTGCCAGCCACAACGGGAATTTGCCGGCGGTGTGCTCAAGCAGCACTGCCACAAATCGTTCCATCGAGCCGAACGGCGCGCGGTGTATCATTACCGGACGGTGCTTCTGGTTGTCGGCGCCGGTGTATTCAAGCTGGAATCGCTCCGGCAAGTTGTAGTCCACCTGGATTGTGCCAAGCTGCCAACGGCGGCCTATCGCATCCTTAACCATGAAGTCGAGCTTCGGGCCATAGAAGGCGGCTTCGCCAAGCTCCTTGCGGGCTTTCAAGCCTTTCTCTTCACAAGCCTCTATGATTGCGCTCTCGGCAAGATGCCAGTTCTCGTCGCTTCCTATATATTTCTCTTTGTTCTTCGGGTCGCGAAGCGATATCTGTGCCTCGAAGTTGTCAAACTTCAACGCCTTGAATATATAGAAGATGATGTCCATCACCTTGAGGAACTCCTCTTTGATCTGATCGGGTGCGCAGAAGATGTGGGCATCGTCCTGCGTAAATCCTCTCACTCGTGTCAACCCGTGGAGCTCGCCGCTTTGCTCGTAACGGTATACGGTGCCAAATTCGGCAAGTCGCAACGGCAGTTCACGGTAAGAGCGCGGGAATGCCTTGAATATCTCGCAGTGGTGGGGGCAGTTCATCGGCTTGAGCAGATACTCTTCCCCTTCCTCTGGCGTGTGTATCGGCTGGAATGAGTCCTTGCCGTACTTGGCGTAGTGGCCCGATGTCACATATAGCATCTTGTTGCCGATATGCGGGGTGATGACCTGCTGGTAGCCATATTGCTTCTGTATCTTGCGCAAGAACTGCTCCAGGCGGTCGCGCAATGCTGCGCCCTTGGGCAGCCACAACGGCAGGCCGGCGCCCACGTTTTGCGAGAACGCAAA